>JAQUYJ010000001.1 GCA_028691905.1 Bacilli bacterium | reverse complement strand
CTTTAACCATTTGCTTTTACTTCAGCAAGTTTATCCGCATCAAACGTTTCAATGATGGCAAGAAGCATCTTCTTCACTTCTTCCACATCGCGGACATCGATTACTGCTGCATTGGTATGAATGTATCTTCCGGGAAGACCGATTGTCGTTGCAATGGCATGATTGTACTGTGCAGCTGCTGCGTCGGTTCCTCCCATCGACAGAAAGTGCTGATATTTAATCTGTCTTTCATTAGCCAAGTCTTCAATATATTTTTTTACACCCAGGTGCATAATACAGCGGGGATCATAAAAACGGACTAAAAACCCACCGCCAAGTTTGCCGTATGCACGGGGATGATCTTTGGGTAAGAAGTCACCTACCGGTGAAACATCAATCGCCAAAAAAAGATCGGGTTGAACCATATTGGATGCTGTTGTGGCCCCTCTTAATCCCACTTCTTCTTGAACTGTGGCTCCGGCTATTACTGTATTGGGATGATTGGTATGATGAATTGCCCGTAATACTTCAATTGCCATTCCAACTCCAAACCGATTATCCCATGCTTTTGATACGATTTTATTCTGATCTTCCATGACATAGTACTGGTTTAAACTGACGACTTGCTGGCCTACTTTAACTCCCATCTGGATAGCTGCTTCTTTTGAATCCGCACCGATATCCAATAATAAATCTTCAAATTTCAATTCCGGTTTACTGTCTTCGCTTCCGCGGTTTATATGGGGAGGAACCGCTCCTATAATTCCTTTTATCCGCTTGGTTGGACTGATAATTATCTCCATGTTCTGTGACAAGTATACTTCAGGATTAATTCCCCCAATAGCCAGCATTTTAATAAAGCCTTCATCGGTTATTTTGGTTACCATTGCTCCCACTTCATCCATATGTCCGGCAATCATGATGACTGGTCCATTGCCTTTGCTTACGCCAAATACACTGCCCAGCTTATCCTGAATAATTTCATCACTTACTTTTTGCAATTCTGCACGAACAAATTTTTTAATTTCACTTTCATGACCGGCAATTCCCGCCATATTAACCAATTGTTCATATAATTTCATTCGTTCCATTTTTCACCTTCACATAATATATTGTTTTATTCTCCTGAAGAAATCTTTCTTCATATTCTGTTGTTATAACATCCTGCCTGTCTTCATGCAAATGAAGACTCCATTCCATAACCTGAAAACCCTGCTCTATAAACTGTAAGACACTGAATTCAAATAATTTTCTGTTGTCGGTTTTCATTTCGATAATACCGTTTTTTTGAAGAATGCTTTGGTAACTCATCAGTAAATTATCACTTGTGAGCCTTCTTTTGGTATGCCTGTTTTTCGGCCAGGGATCAGAAAAGTTCAAATAAATCATCGCCACTTCTTCTTTTTCAAATAAAGATAAGCTGTCTTTCGCATCCCCTAAAATATACACTAAATTGGGAAGGGGATTTTCTTCTTTTTCCACTGCTTTAACCAAGACACTGTCTTCCCGTTCCATCCCGATAAAATTAATATGGGGATTTTGTTTCGCCATTGCAATGATGAATTTGCCCTTACCCATCCCTATTTCCAAATGGATTGGCTGTTTTTTCGCGAATAACTGATTCCATTTTCCTTTATAGTCCAATGGATTCAAAATGACAAAATCCGGATGTTTTTCCAAACGTTCACTGGCATGCTTTAACTTTCTAAGGCGCATATTATTTCCCAAGCGCTGCAATAGCTTCACAGTAGATTGCTGTTGCTGTCAATAAGTCATCAATGAATACATATTCATTTTTTTCATGGACGACATCTTCCCTGCCCGGCATCATCATTCCGAAAGCTACGGCATTTTTCAATGCACGGGCATAGGTTCCGCCACCGATTGTCGCAGGTGGGGTTGTTGTATCGCCGGTATATTTGATGTATGCCTGATGAAGGACTTGAACCAACCAGGAATTCTTATCGACAAAATGTGGTTTGCTGTCCTCTTTTTCTCTTACTTCAATACCGTATTTCAAAGCTTCTTTCGCGAAAAGACTTAAGAATTCATCTTTTGACCAATTTATTGGATATCGTAAATTCAGACCGATTCGACCTCCTTGTTGGTCGATTCTGGCAAGTGCGACATTAACAGTCAAATCGCCCATTTCAGGATCCGTAAAGTGGAGTCCCATTTTTTTAAATCTGGAATCATTTAATTTCTCAGATATAAACTGGAGCAGGGGATGATGATGAAAACCGGTAACGAAATGGGCCATATGAATCAATGCATTGATGCCATTGTTTGGTTCCATAGCATGGGCACTTTGGCCATGAATCGTATATTCGTTCAGCTTTGCATCGCCAACCAATTTATTTGCTTTTAAATATTCCTGAAAGTCTTTTTCAATATGATTGGAAATCTGTATAACAGCTTTTTCCGGAACAACATTATAGCGCTCTCCTGCTTCCAGCAGCTGCATATGCTGATCTTGAAAATTACTGATCAAGTCCAGGGATAATATTCCTTTTTCACCATAGATAAGTGGGAAATTAGCATCGGGAGAAAAACCAAAAGTAGGCATTTCAGAAACTTCCAGATATCTTTTAATCCCGCGCCATGCGGTTTCTTCATCCGTTCCAACAATCAAACGGATTCTTTTATGAATAGGGAGTTTTAAATCTTTAATTATTTTCATTGCATAAAGGGCACTGATTAAAGGGCCTTTGTCATCAATGGCACCGCGGGCATAGATTTTATTATCTTCGATAACAGCCTGAAAAGGATCGTATTTCCAACCTTCTCCTGCCGGTACCACGTCCAGATGACAGAGAATCCCAATAATTTCTTCCCCTTCGCCGAATTCTATATGGCCCGCTATCTGATCGACACGTTTGGTTTTAAATCCCATTTTTTCCCCTAACGCCAATATAAAATCAAGTGCATCCCGCAATCCCTGACCAAACGGTGCTTCCAGATTATCCGGTGTTTCTATCAATACACTCGGAATACGCAATAACTGCCGCAAATCACTGATCAGATCCGTTTTATTCTGTTTTACTTTTTCATTAAAATTCATGATATTACTCCTTTTATAATTACTTTATTATACCATAATTTTCTTTAATTTAAAAGTCCCCCCCATAAAAAAAGCTGCTTGTCGGCAGCTTATTCTATTTCTTCCATTGCTTCAACAATTTTATCTACTTCAAACCCTAAATCAGCCATTACCTGAGGGCCTTTCCCACTCTTTCCAAAGCGGTTTAATCCATACACCATCCCATCCAATCCAACATAACGGTAGAGATGCGCTCCTTCGCTTGCTTCTATTGCGATTCTTTTGGTAATATGGGACGGTAAAATACTTTCTTGGTAGGCCAAACTTTGTTGATTAAATAACTGAGTACTGGGCATACTGATTAAACGAACCTTTTTACCCTTCTTATTCCAGACTTTTTTTACTTCAAGAGCAAGGTTTACTTCCGAACCGGAAGCAATAATTATCCAATCCGGCTGATCGTCTTCAGCAAGAATGTAGGCACCTTTTTTAACCTGATCTGTTGCAGCCATCGTACAGTTTTGTAAATTCTGCCTTGTCAGCACGAGAATAACCGGTTGATGGGTACTGGCAAAAGCCATTTCATATGCTGCTTTGACCTCATATGCATCAGCCGGACGGATTACGATACAATTGGGAATACTTCTTAACATGGTCAATTGTTCGATTGGCTGATGGGTCGGACCGTCTTCACCGACTGCGATGGAATCGTGGGTGAATAAATACACCACCGGAAGTTCCATTATCGCAGACAAACGGATAGCCGGTTTCATGTAATCAGCAAATACAAAAAATCCACTGCAGAAAGCCCGCAGCCCCCCATGCAATGCAATCCCATTACTGATTGCTGCCATCGCATGTTCCCGTACACCAAATTTGATATTTCTTCCTGACCGGTTGCCTGGACAAAACAGGCCATCTCCGCCTTCCACATTGGTTGAGGAACTTAAATCAGCTGATCCGCCGATTAAATTGGCATTGATGCGATTGTATTCTTTTAAAATAAGCCCTGATGAAACCCTTGTCGCTCCATTAAAGGGAGGTTGTATACAGGCAAGACTATCCAGGGCAGGAATCATTACTTTATTTTGTTTGATTTCTTCCCATCCATTTGCCTGTTTCAGCCAGTTCAAATATTTTTGATGGTTTTTTTTGGCTTTTTTCTTAAAGTGCATTACCACTTCGCTGCTTACTTCAAAGGGATTTCCGCCAAGTTCTTTACGCATGCGGTTTACTTCCTCATCCGCAAGGGGAGAACCATGTACCTGGGAAGTACCTTGTTTGCTTGAACCCATACCGATAATGGTTTTTATTTCAATAAAACTTGGTTGATTTGATTTTTGTGCTTTTTTGATCGCTTTTTCAATAGTTTTTATATCCGTTCCATCCTGAACCAATTGATAATCAAAATGAAGAGCTTTTATTTTCAAGCCAATATTATCACTGTTTGTCTGATTGGTCGGACCATCCAGCTGAATATCATTGGAATCAAACAATATAATCAGTTTTGATAATTGCTGATGCCCCGCAAAACTAAGCGCTTCCCAGGCGATTCCTTCCTGTAAATCGCCATCTCCGCATAAAACATATGTATAATGATTAATCACGTCAGGATATTTTGCCTGTAAATGAGCTTCCGCTGCAGCAGATCCAACTGCCATCGCCAAACCCTGCCCCAGGGGACCGGTTGTCGCATCCACTCCAGCTGTCAAATGGGATTCCGGGTGTCCCGGTGTAAAACTGTTTAACTGACGAAAAGACTGTAAATCCGAGATGGTGATTGGATAACCCATTAAATGGAGAAAAGCATAGTAGATTGATGAGCCGTGGCCTGCAGACAATATAAAACGGTCACGATTGATCCAGTCTGGCTCGAGGGGGTCCATATTCATTATTTTATAAAATAAAGTATATAAAATGGGAGCAGCTCCTAGGGCAATACCGGGGTGTCCTGATTTTGCTTTTTGAATTGCTTCCATTGCCAATACTTTTGCTGTCTGGATAGATAAAAGATCTAGTGTGTGTTCCATAAACAACCTACTTCAATAATTGATAAATATATTCTGCCCGGTCACCAAACGAACATTTTACCATATGATCAGAAATCAATACCCCATTCGCACCCAATTCCTTCAGGAGCATGGCATCAACTTTATTCACATCTTCAACCTGAACAGATATTCTTGATAAATTCTGTTCGATTTGAAGCATGTTTTCTTTACCGCCAAATGCCCGATAAAAAACCAATTGCTGTTCATAATCAATTGCTTCTGTAACTATTTTTTGTTTACGGGCACTGTTAACCTTGCCTTGTTTTTGAATTCGAACAATGACAGCTACAATGATGAGAATGGCTATTAATACTAGTGGTACCAACAGTAACCATAAAATTAATTGAAATGCATTTGATTCTAAAAATAACATCCTATCATTCCTTTCTTTTTCATCCCTATTATAGCACAAATCTTGTTTTTTGTTAATAAAAACATTTCGTTTCGCGATTTCATCTTTCTTTTTTTTCGGAAATGTGATATACTTTTTTAAAGAAGAGGTGAACTTAATGATACTGGCTTTTTTAGATTTTTTGAAATATGTCTTACTCGGTCTGGTACAGGGAATAACCGAACCGCTCCCCATATCTTCCAGCGGTCATCTGGTAATATTCAAAAATATTTTTGGTGTAATAATGAATGATGAACTCAATTTTAATATTTTTGTTAATTTTGGATCACTGATTGCCATCATTCTTTATTACCGTTTATTTTTGAAAGAAATAATTGTTGGAGCTTTTCGCTATCTTTTTAAAAAACAGAAAGAATATCAAAAAGATTTTATTTATATTGTTCTTGTTATTGCTGCGACCATTCCTGCAGGTATTGCCGGTTTATTATTGAAAGATTTAATCGACTCCACCCTGTCCACTCTATTGTCCGTTGCAATCTGTTTATTGATTACCGGAGGGTTGCTTTTATTTATCCAAGCCATGTCGAAAAGAGCAGATCAGGAAAATATCACTTTAAAAACGGCAATATTAATGGGTGTTGCGCAAATATTTGGTTTACTGCCCGGAATATCCCGTTCCGGTGTAACCACTTCATTTGGAGTGGCTAACAAAGCCCAATTGGAAAAAGCACTTCGTTTTTCCTTCATGATGTACATTCCTGTGAGTTTTGCCTCCCTGTTATTGGGTATCCTTGATATCGATATGGAACAGACTTTCTTTGCCGGCTATATTGGGGCCTTCCTTATGAGCATCATCGGAACCTTTCTATCCATTCATTTCTTCTTCAAACTGGTTAGAAAGAATAATTTAAAGTACTTTGGTTATTATTGCCTTCTTGTTTCTTTGGCTATTTTTATTTATTTGGGAGTGACTGCATGATAAAAATATGTAAGAAAAAAGACGATTTAATTGACAGTTATATTCTTCGGAAAAAAGTGTTTATCGATGAACAGCAAGTCAGTTATCCGCTGGAATTTGATTTGGAAGATAAGGACTATGAAATTTACATCTTGGTGAAAGATACGGCTTGTATTGCAACTGCCCGATATAAAATAATTGACGATTACGCGAAAATAGGCCGCGTCTGTGTGGACCAAGCCTATCGGGGGAAACATTTTGGTTTACAACTGATGAAAAAAATTATTCGGGATATTTTTAAAAAAGGTATTACTGATATTATCCTAGAATCACAGGTCAGTGCCATCCCTTTTTATGAACAGTTGGGGTTTCAGGCAACAGGACCCGTCTTCCTGGATGCAGGCATAAAACATCGTAAAATGACTTATCAAAAAAAGCAAGGAAATTAATCCTTGCTTCTGTTTTTTTCATAGACGATACGCAGTCCATCCATAAGTAAATGTTCATCATATATTACATTTTTTAAATATGGGTAAATATAACTTGCTGTTCCGCCTGTTATTACTACTTTCATCTTACCCTGTTCTTCAAAGACCTTATCAATCATGCCCTGAATTGCTCCCGCAGTCCCAAAAATCATTCCGCTTTGGATTGAACTGACTGTATCTTTACCGATAACATGACTGGGAACACCGATTTTCGTTGATTCCAATAAAGATGTTGAACGAATCAAACCATTATATGCGGTATAGATTCCTGGATAGATAATTCCACCGATGATTTCTTTTCGCTCGTTGACAACCATTAAGGTGATTGCTGTTCCCATATCAACCACCAGGCATGGATACCCATATTTGCTGGTTGCTCCGACTGCTCCAACCAAAAGGTCAGCTCCCAACTGCTTGGGATTATCAATGGTTATTTTAATCCCGCTTTTCACACCGGGAGCAATAAAGAGCGGTTTTATCTGAAAATATTTTAGAAAAGTCTTTTCCAAATTGGCATCAACCGTTGGAACAACACTGGCTATAATAGCTCCTGTAATGTCACTTGCCTTCACATTTAAAAACTGTAAATTTTCCAAAAATCGAATACCATATTCATCCTCTGTCCGCAGAACCTTTGTTTCCAGGCGAAACGGAGGTAATAATTGGTTTTGATCGTTGAATACACCAACTACAATATTGGAATTGCCAACATCAACACATATTAACATGGTATCCCTCCCACCTGTTTATGCTCTTGAACTGTATTTTCCGTCGATTGTTGAAACGATAATTTTATCTCCTGTTTCAACGAACAAAGGAACCAATACGCGATGCCCTGTTTCTAAAACAGCATCTTTGGTAGCATTGGCTGCGGTATTCCCCCGTACACCGGGAGCACATTCCACTACTTCCAGTGCCACTTTTTCCGGTAGTTGAACACCTAAAATTTCACCTTTATAATCGACAATAATTACTTCCATGCCTTCCAGCATAAAGTTTTTCTCATATTGTAAGCGTTCAGCGGGCATTTCAATTTGTTCGTACGTTTCCATATCCATAAAAGAATAAAATTCCCCACTCACATAGAGATACTGCATTTTTTTCTTTTCAATCATGGCCTGTTCCATTTTTTCACCAGCACCAAAAGTGACATCAGTTAACGAACTTGTCCGTAAATTGCGTAATTTGGTACGGACAAACGCCTGTCCTTTCCCTGGTTTTACATGTTGAAATTCAATTATCTGATAAATACTGTTATCATATTCAATTGTCATTCCTGTTTTAAAATCACTTGTTGAAATCATAAATTGTCTCCTTATATTTATTTATTATATTATAAAAATAGCTTTTTGTCCAGTAAACTGTTTAATCTAAAATCGTAATCGCATAACTTGCTGTAAAATCTTTTAATGGTTCCAGATTGATAATATTGTCTTTTTTCGAAAACAGATGATCAGTCACATATAAATCTGCATATCCTATCCAAGGTTCCAGACAGATAAAGGAAGCGTTTGGTTTGGTCCACAGTGCCAAACTGACGAAATCAGCAAAAGAAAAACGAATGCCCTTTCCTTCCTTGTTAACCAATGAAACCTCATTGGACTGAACACGGGGAATCACGATTGCATCAATTGTAAAATAGCGGTAATCCAGTTGCAGTTTTTCCAGTTTGTTAAATTGCCAATGCGGATTATCAAAATTAAGCGTTCCATCCTTTTCTACGGTCGGAGAATGAAACGTTTCGGGTTTTTCAAAATGAATCTCATAATCTTCAAAGCGTTCATTATCATAAAGCGGAACGCGGAATCCCGGATGTCCGCCATAATTGAACGGCATGTCCTTCATGCTGTGATTGACAATTCTGATTTTTGTTGTCAGTGTTTTATTTTTCAAAGTGTAGGTAACAAATAATTTATATTCAAACGGATAATGTTTTAGTGTTTCTTTGGAATGACTGTTAAAAAGGGTGATTTCATCTTTCTTTTGGTGTAATACTTCAAATTCCTGTTTTCTCGCAAAACCATGTAATTCCAATTCATATCGCTCGTTGTTAATAAAAGTATAGCCTTCTTTCAATCTTCCGACATTGGGAAAAAGGAGGGGGGCAATACTGTCCCAGTATTCATCCCGCTTTCGCAAGTACGAAACATTTTTGTTACTTATAATAAACTCTTTTTCTGCGCCCAGCGAATTAATTCCAACCGTTAAAAACTCGTTTTGAATGGTATAAATCATTTTTTTCTCCTTTATATTAAAATATAAAATAGGTATCCCAATAAACCGGATAAAACAATAATGGGAATGGGACCAATTTTTTTAAATATTTTGGTGCACGCAAATACAATGGCAATAATAATGATAGCATAGATATCCCACTGTCCTTCAACATATACATTCGCCCGAACCAGCATCACTACCACACCAATAATCAAACCAATTACTGTAGCTTTGATGCCCATCAGTGCCCACCTTATTACTTTGTTCTCCATCAAATGATGAAAGTGTTTCGCAATGAGCAAAATAATAATAAAGGAAGGAAGAATCACTGCAGTTGTTGTGGTGATGGCTCCCAAAATGGGAAATTCAGGAAATTGGGAAAAACCGATTAAAGTAGCTGTATTGACAGCAAAAGGTCCGGGTGTTGACTCTGATATAGCAAAGAAATTCAATAACTCATCTATCGTTAACCAGTTATTGGCCAAGACACGGTCTTGAATCATTGGAATCATTGCATATCCGCCACCAATGGTAAATAAACCGATTAAGAAAAAAGTAATAAAAAGTTCCAGTAATTTAATCATTTTTATCTCCTTTTTTCAGGAGTACGACTTGGGATAGAATCGCTATCAATGCACCTAAAATAATGATAAGAATAGAATCCAATGGCGTAAAAATACTAAGTATAATGGATAATGCAATGATACTGTAAGTAATGACGGTTTTCGGACTTTTTTTAAATATTTTTATTGCTGCATTAAATATTAAAACGGTAACTCCAACCCGAATTCCCTTAAATACAGCAGCAACAATCGGATAAGTCAGAAAGTCTTCAAAAAAGAGGGAAATAACACAGATAATGATTAAAGAAGGTAAAACCACACCAACTGTAGCAACCAGGCTACCCCAAAACTTCCCTACTTTATATCCTACAAAAGTAGCAGTATTCACTGCAATTACACCGGGAGTGGATTCCGCTACAGCTATGATGTCCATCATTTCTTCATCGGTAATCCAACTCTTTTTTTCTACCATTTCGCTGTGAATAAACGGCAGCATCGCCAGTCCGCCGCCAAATGTAAATGCACCTATCTTAAAAAAAGTAAAAAAAAGACTTATCAGTTTATTCATTGGCTTTCTTTTCATCCTTTGTCCTATAGTATTATACTATATATTTGGCCATCTAACAACTGTTTTCTCATTTTAAAAGTATTCGTTTTGTAATTTAAACTTTTTTTTGTTATAATACTATTATGTAAAATGTTTTAAACCGGATTGGAGATAACCCAATGAAAATTATAAAAATCACACCCCAAGGGTTCTGTAAAGGCGTAATTCGGGCAATTGCTTTAATAAACAAAGCCTTACTGGATCCAACCATTCCCCGCCCAATCTATATGTTGGGAGGACTCGTTCATAATAAGCACATTATTCAATCTTATCAGGATGCAGATATTCAAGTGATTTCATCAATCGATTCCATTGATCAGGGGACGGTTATCATTACTGCTCATGGCATAAGTGATGCTGTATTGGAAGCAATTCATGAAAAAAAACTGCATGTCATTAATGCTACCTGTTTTGATGTTTTAAAGACACACGACCTGATCAAAACAAAAATTAATGAAGGATACACCATTTTGTACTACGGGAAAGCAACCCATCCGGAAACAAAGGGTATTCTTGGTATCAGTAAGGATATCATCCTCATTCAGCACCAGGATGAAATAAAGAATTTACCTCCTTATCCGTCAAAATTAGCGTTTACTACCCAAACAACGATGGGCTATTTAGATGTCTTACATCTGGCTGAACAGCTAAAAGAAGTATATCCCACCATTGAAATTCATATTGACATATGCAATGCTACAAAATTACGTCAGGAAGCATTGCTGGCATCCGCAGATTTGGTTGATTTTATAATTATAGTAGGGGATCCTTCCAGTAACAATACCAAAAAATTAAAGGAAGTATGTGATATTTATACTGCTACACCATCCATTCTGGTGCAGAATATTACCGATTTAAAAGCAGTTGATTTGTCCTTGTTTTCAACTGTAGGTGTTACTGCCGGTGCATCTACACCTACTGCAATAGTGGATGAAATAATAAGTGGAATAACAAACAATGATTTTAATTCCTACCTTCAACCAAATGATTATCTGAACTACACAAACAAAAAAAACAGAAATTAGATGACCTAATTTCTGTTTTATTTTATGTCCGCAGCGTTGCAGCAAACATTTTAACCAATCCTTTTGTTATTCTGTCCATTTTTTGTTTGATAATTTCATCTGTCAATGGATCTTCTGATGAAAAAACAATATTCATTGCAATTGATTTTTCATCATCAGCAACTTTTTCTCCGACGTAATAATCAAACAATTTTACACTTATGATATTTCGGTCTGATTTTTTGACTTGTTGAATGATATCATTGGCTAAAATATCTTTTTTAATGACAATTGAAATGTCTCGCTGTACACTTGGCAGTTTGGGTATGGAAGTAAAAACGACCTCATTTGGACTGCTTTGAAGGAAGCTCTCCAAATTGATATCAAACACAATCATTTCATCCAAATCTTTTGTGAGCGCATAGGATGGATGAAGCTGGCCCAGTATTCCAACTTTTTGATTGCCATAATAAATGGCAGCACTGCGGTTGGGATGCAGTTCTGTTGTTTTTTCCTCCAGTGGCTGAAAGGTTAGTTCCCAGCCCATTATTTGAAATGCATTTTCCAATAATCCTTTTACGAGGAAGAAATCAACACGTTCCTGCTTGTTGTTCCATAATGTATCGGTAAACAGATTGGACATTGCTCCAGCCAGATGTTTCACTTCTTTCGTTTTACCATCCAGTTCACAGTACACTTTCCCAATTTCAAAATAACTTGCATTACTGTTTTTATGGGAATAATTGTATTGACATACCTGTAAGACTGAAGGAAGCAGTTCCTGACGTAAGAATTGATGTTCCTCTGTCAGCGGAGATAAAATCTTTAAAGCTTTGGCCTGATTGGAATGGTTAAAAGAAAATTCTCTGCTTTCCTGTTCATTAACCAGTGAATAAGTAATCAGCTCGTATAATCCATAGTGGGATAAAATACTTTTTAGCTCCCGTAATCGCTTTTGTTCCAAGCTGAGCGCTCCAACCATATTGTCAACCGGATAAGTTGATTCAAGATGGAAATAACCATACATTCTTCCTATTTCTTCAATACAGTCTTCTTTGATAGTAATATCCAAGCGGCGATTGGGAACAATAATCCATTCTTCTTCTCTTATGAACCCTAACCAGTGACATATCTGTTTTATTTCATTTTCCGGGATTTCTATTCCCAATACATGTTGGATATCCAAACCGGTAACTTTGATTTTTTTATCAGAGACATGTTTGATTCCCGCAAAAGCAACTGATTCATCAATAACACCATCAGCAAGCGTTTGATATAAGTAACAGGCATACTGCAACGCTTCCTGGGTTCGATTTAAATCAATACCCCGTTCAAAGCGAACAGAGGACTCACTGCGAAGATTGAGTCTCGATGAAGTTCTTCGGATACTAAGTGGATCAAATACAGCGGCTTCCAAAACAATATTCTTGGTTGAACCGGTGACTTCTGTTTCCAATCCCCCCATCACGCCGGCAATTGCAACCGGTTTTGCTCCGTTTGTAATCACAAGATCATTCCTATCCAAATTTCGTTTTACTTCATCCAGGGTAGTTATTTCTTCATCCGGCAGAGCATTGCGAACAACTATTGTATTTCCCAACTTGTCGTAATCAAACGCATGTAATGGTTGTCCATATAATGCCAGTATGTAGTTTGTTATATCAACCAGATTGTTGATGGGACGAATTCCAAACGCAATTAAGCGGTTGGAGAGCCAAACAGGAGAAGGTTTCACCACTACATTTCGGATCAGTTGACCATAATAAGTCAAGCAAAGTGGAGTATCCAGTTTCAGATTGATTTTTTCTTTACTTGGTGTATGACAAACATCAGCCTTAACAGGCAGGAGATTTCTTTTAAACATGGCACTGCATTCCTGCGCTACCCCTAGCATCGACAGGAGATCACTTCTGTTTGGTGTTAATCCCAGTTCAATAACATCATCGGCGAACCCGAGTGCTTTTTTACCATCCATACCAACAGGAAGCGGCTGATCAAAATAGAAAATTCCATTGGCGAATTCTTCGCGGATGAACTTTTTCTCCAAGCCCAGTTCCTGTAAGGAACAAACCATTCCATTTGATTCTATGCCACGGATTTTCGATTTTTTTATTTTAAAATTACCCGGTAAAACTGCCCCATTCAAGGCAACAATAACATATTGGTCTGCAGCAACATTACTTGCTCCACAGATAATCTGTACTGTTTCTGTCCCCACATCCACCTGCAATACACTCAGGTGATCAGAATCCGGATGTTTTTCTTTTGTCAGTACATGTCCGACGACAATTGAACTTGCATCAATTATTGAGTACACGCTTTCGACTTCTCCGGAATGAAGCGATATTTTATTTACAATATCTTCAGTTGTGATATCGGTTAAATCAACCAATTCCCGCAACCAATCTGTTTTAACTTTCATAATCCACCTCTACAACTGTTTTAAAAATCGAATGTCATTTTGGTAGAAATGACGAATATCATCGATTCCATATTTTAATAATGTGATACGTTCTATTCCCATTCCAAATGCAAATCCCCGCAAATGGTCGGAATCATAGCCGGCCATTCTAAGCACATTGGGATGAACCATTCCAGCTCCAAGGATTTCAATCCACCCTGTCTGTTTACATAAATTACAACCTTTGCCACCGCATTTGAAACAACTGACATCTACTTCAACACTTGGTTCGGTAAATGGGAAAAAGGAAGGTCGAAATCTGATTTCACGGTTGGGACCAAATAATTTTTTGGATAAAGTGCTGAGTGTTCCTTTCAGGTCGGACATCGTTATATGAGGTCCGACAACCAACCCTTCGATTTGACTGAACTGATGGGAATGGGTTGCGTCGTCATCATCACGGCGATAGACTTTTCCCGGGCAGATGATCTTAATCGGTTCATTTTTATTTTCCAGCAATGTTCGCACCTGAACAGGTGAAGTATGTGTCCGAAGTAATGTTTCCGGATTGATGTAGAATGAATCCTGCATTTCCCGTGCCGGATGTCCAACAGGCAAATTCAACATTTCAAAATTATATAAGTCCAATTCCACTTCCGGTCCTTCTACTACCCGATACCCCATACCAACAAAAATATCTTCTATTTCCTGCTGCGTTCGAGTTAGAATGTGAAGTTTCCCCTGTGTGATTGCTTTACCCGGCAAGGTTACATCGATTGCTTCAGCCTGTAGTTGGCTTTGAATGGCTCTTTCTACCAATTTATCTCTTTGGCCTGCCACCCATTCTTCAATCTGTACTTTGAACTGGTTTATTTCCTGACCAAGTGCTTTCCGATCTTCAATTGACAGATCTTTCATCGTTGCCATAATTTGATTCAATGCACTCTTTTTTCCTAAATACAGTGCTTTTACTTCATTTAGTTCATGCTGCGTTTTGGTGAATTGAATTGCATTTTGTGCTTCTTTTTGTAAATGATTTAAATCTTTCATATTTTCCTCCAAATAGAAAATCCTTAGAAGAGATGTCTTCTAAGGACGAAAAAATCGCGGTACCACCTTAGTTCACCAATTACGTAATTGATGCCCTCGTTCCCTGTTAACGCCAGGTAAACGGACTGGATTGGAGTCACTCCGGAGATGAATTCTATTGGTTGTCCTGGAAATTTGCACCACCCATTTCCTCTCTGAAAAGACAAAATCAATATACTGGTTCTCCATCATCGATTTGTTATACCTATTATATCATAGTGCTCTTCGCATTTCAAGTGATTTTAATAATTAATCAAAAATGCAATATACAAAAATACAACTGTAATAATCAATATTGCCAATTGCAATAATCCTGTTTTTTTAAACCATTTTGGATAACTGAGTCCAACCATCCCCAAAGCAATTAACAAAACAGGATTGGTTGGATAAATCAGGTCCGTAAATCCGTCACCAAAAACAAAAGCGAGCAAGGCAATGTTTTTTGTAATACCAACATTGGTTGCCAGTTGGGAAAGAATCGGCAGAAGAAGGGGAATTTTGGCGGAAGCAGATCCAATAAAGAACTGAATAATTAAAATCAATAAATAAATGAACAATACTGCCTTAAATTTTGATCCACCGGCAAACACTGATTCCAATTGATAAATGAGGGTATCCAGTACTTTTCCTTCATTAAGAATATATTGAATGGATGCTGCCATTAATATCATGATAATAGCCGGAGCCATTGCCTTCATTCCACTTAAAAACCATTTAAGAATAGTCAAAAAAGAATGGGATAAACGCAATCCACAAATGAATATTCCTACTAAAAAAGCCAGGGCAATAATCGGAATGGAATACCCCTGAAGAAAGGGGAGAATGGATGACAGGATGATTAAGGCCAACAGTATCAGGAAAAATATGGTGTATACACGCAATGCTCTAGGGTTTTGTTCCAAATGAAACAGCATATCTTTTCTTTTTTCTTCATCACTTTCATATGTGATGGATGATTGCGGTTTTTTCTCTATTTTTTTAATATGAATAAACAAAAATAAAAGAAGCAAGCCATACATTATAAAAAACAAAATAAGACGATATCCCATTCCCTCCATTAAAGAAATACCCATTACGGTGCTTCCCAGTCCAATCGAAAAAGGATTTGTAATTGCTGTGGAAAAACCAAATCCTGCTGCCAGCAAACACATACCCAATCCTGTAAATGTATCCCAGCCAAGGGACAATGCAAGTAAAACAATGATTGGCAACAGCGTAACTGCTTCTTCAAAAATACCAAAAAAAGCACCTAAACCCATAAAAAGCAGGACAATTAAACTCATTAACAGTTTTTTATTGTTTGAAAAACGGTTTACAAGATACCCGATAATGGAAGAAATACCATCCGTCTTGTTCATCACCTGAAAAGAACCACTTAAAATAATAATAAACAATGAAATAACAATAATATTCAGACCACTGTCACTGCCCAGGACCAAAACAGGTGCTCCAATCCATTTCCAGACCGGTAAATTAAAACTGGGAATGGTTTGGTATACCCCTTCAACAAATTCTCCTTTGGGGACGAGATAGGTTAATATATAAGTCAAAGTCATTAATATCCCTAAAATGATACAAACAATTATAAAAGATTTTTTGTTAATTTTTAATATTTGGTTTTCTGTCATTTTACAACCCTCTCATAAAATACATCAGCTAATATGGTGTACCGAACGCATTCTTTGATATTCTCCGGGACGAAATAATAAAATTCATCTTCATGGTATACTTCAAAATCTTCATTCGGACCAAAAAGAATTGTCTGAATCTTTTTAATCGGAAAAGAAATTTTTGTTTCTTCACCCATTAATAACCCTTGATAGATGAGTTCTTCTGCATTTATCGTTGTCATTCCTCTTCCCACTTCAATAAATCCTTTTCCCTGTTTATCCGGCATCTTTAATACAACCGGACTCCTTAAAGAAAAATCATCTGGTATATTTTTTCGTTCATACTCTTTTTGAAACTCGTACCATTCTTTAATCGTAGTTGGGCCTTTTTCCTGACTGTGTAAATAATATTTGGAATCCAAAGCGAATGCAGTGTGGCAGTGACTGCAACTGATTTCGTTGCCATTCGTTTCAAGTGTATACATTTCATGACAAACCGGACACCGATATAATAAGTATTCCAGTCCTTTGGCTAAATTATTACTTTTATAGCGAGTTTGTTTTTTTTCCTGCCAGGCATATTCATTATAATCCATCGCTTGAACCAATCTGTTTTCAATTTCTTTTAATTCAAGTTTTTCCAATATTTCCGAAGTAAACAGATGTTCATATTCTATTTCAATCAACCCTCTTCGGATATTTTTCGCCCATTTTGGAAATACAAAATAAGAACCATGAATATGGGCACAGTATACATCCACTCCCATTTTCTGAATCAGTTTCGCAGTGGACAAATGGACGGACTCCATTGCTCCGTGCGGGGAAAGTCTTCCTTCCGGTGAAATACCGATTGATCCTTTTCTTTTCACGATTTTATATGTATTTTTAATCGCACTCAGATCCGGTGAAAAAAGCGTTTTGGGATAAGCTCCCACCAAATGCATTAGATCACCAACATTTTTCTGACAGAAGTAATAATAGGCTGCCATTGTATTGATACGATGACGCCACAATGGTGCATATGCATAAATAAAATCCAATTTTGATGGATGATTAAACAATAATATAAAAGGCTTATTCATTTTTTGAATAATCTCTTTATTTTTAACCTGAATATGCAATAATAATTTTAAAATCCAGAATGAACCGAGAAGTAAAAAATAATAAAGAAAAAAATTGGGTTTTCGGACCTTGTTTTTGTAGCGGTTAAAATGCCTGTGCATATCGTTTTCCCTTCAGTGAAGATATTCTTATTCATTCATTATACACTATTTAAAACTTGATTACAAGATGCAGTCCATCAATTGACAGAAACCTTTTTTTGCGGTACAATTAAAGAGAAAAAGGAGAAAGAAAATGTACAATACACCTATCGTAATAGAAAATACTCCGCACGGTGAACGTTCCTATGATATTTACTCCCGCTTGTTGAAGGACAGAATCATTATGCTTTGCGGAGAAATCGATGACCATTTAGCCAATAGTGTTGTTGCGCAATTATTATTTCTTGCTGCAGAAGATACGGAAAAAGATATCTATCTATATATCAATTCTCCAGGTGGTTCCATTACTGCCGGGATGGCTATTTATGACACCATTCAGTTCATCCAACCCGCAGTTTCAACGATTTGCCTAGGGATGGCTGCATCGATGGCTGCTTTCATTCTGGCCAGCGGTGCCAAAGGGAAACGCTTTGCCCTTCCAAACAGTGAAATTATGATTCACCAGCCAATGGGTGGTGCCCAGGGTCAATCTACAGACATTCAAATTGCAGCAAAGCATATTTACCGTATCCGTGAAAAAATGAATGCTATTCTTGCGAAGCAGACCAACCAGCCAATTGAGACAATCAGTGTTGATACCGAACGCGATTTCTATATGTTTGCGGAAGAAGCAAAAACATATGGTATCATCGATGATATCATGACAAAAAAGTAGACCTCGGTCTACTTTTATTTTTAGGATGACAATTTCGTACTGCTGTTTAAAATGGTGATGTTTTTATATGATAAAAATCATATAGTTCCTTTTCATATCGAAATGTTTGTATTCGCTCATTCTGAAGGTGATCTTGATGACTGGCAGGCCAATTCAGCAGAGCATAGGATACGATTTCCTGATTATTGGCGATATGCAAGGATAAAGCTTTTTTTAATTTCATCGGGCAGCGGTCATAGTCGACCGAACGAATCAAATTCGTATTGGAAACGATGATTGGCATTCCCTTTTCAATGGCATATTCGACTTGCCACTTTACAAAACGACGGAAACTTTTTGTTGTTTTTGTAACCAATACAACAAAAATTGCACAGGAATCGATTAACTCTCCCAATTTTTTCTTTAACACTTCATCGCTTTCTTTATCCAATCGAAGGGCAACTTCCATTCCGTTAATGAAATGAAAGGGATAATTTTCAGTTTTTTCCCATTCTTCAAAATTGGCAAATTCTTTAATATCATTTTTCCCATCAAAAGCTACATATACATTCTGTTTATTCATTTTATTCTCCTTATAAAAAACTTTTTTTCACTCGATCCCAAAAATCGGTTCGATTTTTTACGATAAAATTAGCTGTTTTATCGGAAAGACTCACTATAATTTCTTTCACTTTTCTAAATTCATTAAATATTCCGTCCACTGTTATATAGTCGTTCTCAAAATTGGATTGCAATGTCAATTTGGTTTGCTTGGAAAAGACCAGGGACGATGACAGTGTTTTATATACTCGGTTGTTGATAGAAGCAATCTCAGTCAATTGCATTGCCTGAATATTGGGGTCAATTACACTTCCCCCCAATGATTTATTATATGCTGTTGATCCAGTGGGTGTGGCAATAAGAAATCCGGTTCCCCGAAAAGTTTCAAAATGCTTTTGATCAATAAAAACATCAATAATTTGCGTATGAATGGGGCTGATAATAGCTATTTCATTCAAACTGTAACCTTGATAAGCTATATCATCGTTTTTAAAAACATATTCAAGCAGAGAATAACTGGCCAGTTGATATTGTCCATTCTCTATATCATACAGCATTTGATCCGCTTCTTTGCATTCATAGTCCGTATAGAATCCTAATTTCCCTAAATTGATTCCTACAAATTTTACGTTTTTTTGGGCTACAAACTTTTGCACAGCCTTCAGGATTGTTCCGTCCCCACCCAAAGAGAACACTATATCGGGATAAACATCATCTTTTATATGTTTTCTTCGTTGGAGTAATTCTTCCAAATGAAGGGCTTCTTTTTTTTCACCAAAAATATGGTATTTCATAAACTTCCTCTTTTCAGTGTATTAATACCCCATTCCAATTCACTGTCCTGGTGTTTTTTCAATACTTCTTCAACAGGATGATGCAAGCCATTGGCTGCTTCTACTTCAGCTTGAATGTAAGACATTTCCGCATCCAGTTCGGCTGTGATTTCAGAAGCTTTCAATAACCGTGTTCGAATATTTTCCGGAATGTTACGGACGTATTTGTATTTTAAGGAATGTTCGATACTTGCCCATAAATGCATCGCCAAAGTCCGAATTTGAAATTCAATATAAATCGGTTGTTGTCCGTCAATGGTTTCAACATGATATCTTGCAATTGCGTGAAGAGAACGATATCCCGATGCCTTCGGTTCCTTAATGTAATCTTTTATTAACACAATTTCAATGTCTTTTCTCGATTTAAGTAAATCAAAAACATAATACACATCGTTAATATACTTACAGGTAATTCGGATTCCCCCAATATCCTGGATTTTTTCCGGGATATCGTCAAAAGCAACCTGTAGTCTTTTTGCTTTTTCCAAAATACTTTCCGGCGTTTTTACCCGCCCTGTTATCAATTCAATTGGATTCTTTTTTCCATTCAAAATATACTGTTGTTTGATTGATTCTAATTTTATAATAAAACCATTTATCGCCAATTCATACGGTTGTAAAAAAAGAGTCCAATTAAATGTTTCCTTCATTTTCATCACCCTTTCTATTTTACCATATTTTTTGTTTTTTTTCATCATTTTATTCAATAATTAAAAAAAAGTAAAAAATAGTTGACTACTTCTAGATATTATGTATAATATAATATACTATGAAAGGAGTAAGCTGAATCATGCAAAAAGGTAAAGAGTTCAGAAGTCTGCTTACAAAAGATGAATATAATCGATTAATTCATCAATTTCAAGGAAATAAAACGGACTTACAAACCAATCATTATTTTGATACCCCTCGTTTTTCATTAAAAGCACAGGATATTTCCCTGCGGGTTAAAGAACGGGATGACCGATTTGAGATTGCTCTTAAGCATAAAAAGGGATATTCTGTCAATGAAATTTCCATTCCAATCACCCAATCTGAACTAATCGAGTTACAAACAACCGGTTTATTGAAATTGGAAGATTTACAAGCTGAATTATCCCATATTATTAAAGATCAAAAACTGATAAATTTTTTAAGTCTTTCCACTAACCGTTTATTTCTTAACTACTACAGCGGTATCCTTTTTATTGATGAAAGCACTTATCAGTTCCCTACTATTATGAACGATAATAAAATAGTCCAATTAATGGACCATGAAATGGAATATGAAGCAAAAGACTATGAACTGGGGAAAAAAGAATTTATTCAATTAATCAGTGATTTTGATATTCAATATAAGAAATCCGACAAAAAGATTAAACGTGCATTTAACACATATAAAAGATTGCATTAAAAAAAGCCCAACGGGCTTTTTTTATTCTATCTTCAGCGCTTTCACATAGTCGCAATCTTCATTTGGACCCAAACAAAATTGGCATTCCCGCTCCCGAATTTCCGGAGGCAAGAACAAAGTAATATCATCATCGTTGTATCCTACTTGAATTTCATAATCTGTAACAATAATCGGTCTTTTTAAGATAGTGGGATTGGCAACAATATAATCCACTAATTCGTGAATTTTCATGGAATCCAAATCAATATTCTGTTCTTTGATTATTTTGGAACGCATTGATATGATATCTTCAAATCCATTTTCACTGTTGGCAAGCATTTTAAAAATTTCATCACGTGATAATTTGTTATGTAAAATGTTTTTTTCGATATAGGGAATATTATATTTATTGAAATATTTTTTTACTTTGCGACAAGATAAGCAACTTGGAGAGGTATACAGTTTCAACATTTTTTTAACCTACCTTTCTACTATTATCTTACCATTTTTTCCGAAAAAAAGAAATACTTTTTTTTATTTTTCATGGATAATAAACAAGACCTAAACTAGGTCTTGTTTTATTTATGCAATCATAATGATAATTAACCAAATAATAAATGCTATTACTCCCAGAACAAGTATTGTAGGTAAAACAAAAGCCAGAAATGCAGCAATCATTATCGCTTTCATATCATTCTTTTCCAACGGATTATTTTTTAGATTTTCTTTTGCTAATCGCTCTTTTTCCGGAGTAACATTTAACCTATCTAAGATTTTCTGTTTCTTCATAGAAATGACAGGCAACGAATCTTCCCGGTTCTACTTCTCTAAACTCAGGTACTTTTTCTGCACATGCTTTACGGGCCAATGGACATCTGGTTCTGAATTTACATCCACTAGGTGGGAATACATTGGAAGGAATATCTCCTTCTAATAAAATTCGTTTCCTTTGCTCCTGATCTGTAGTTGGAATAGATGAAATTAAAGCTTTGGTATAAGGGTGAAGTGGTCTTTCGTAAACTGCATCAGAATCACCCAATTCTACCATATTACCTAAATACATAACGCCGATTCGGTCACTAATATGTTTAATAACACTTAAATCGTGAGAAATAAACAAGTAGGTTAGATTTTCATTGTCTCTTAAATCTTCGAGCAAGTTGATTATCTGTGATTGAATAGATACGTCAAGGGCACTGACAGCTTCATCGCAGACGACAAAAGTCGGATTTACAGCAAGGGCACGAGCGATACCGATTCGTTGACGTTGTCCACCAGAAAACTGATGAGGATAACGATGAAGCATATATGGTGCCAATCCGCATTTCTCCATTACTTTGATAATTTGTTCTTGTTTGTCGTCATAAGTCAGTTCATCCAAATGATGCGCTCTTATACCTTCATAAATAATCTGACCAACTGTCATTCTTGGATTCAATGAGGAATAAGGATCCTGGAAAATTAATTGGAGATGTTTACGTAAAATACGCATTTCCTCGTTTGTTAAACGGGATAAATCAATTCCTTTTTCTCTTTTTGCTTCCAATTCATCAAATAATTCATTTTGTTTGACTTCTTCTTTTAGTTTTCTTAATTCAACATTGGCTTCGTCAACCAAACGGTTAAATTCTTGAATTTTTTGGTCAGATAAAGCCAGGTTTTCTTCGTATTTCACAATTTTTTTCTGCAATTTGTTAATTTGCAAATTGGTTAGTTTATCCTTTTTTGCTTCCAGCTCTTTTTCAGTTCTAAACTTTGCTACTTTGCAAATTTGAATTTTCTCTTCTTCATCGACAATTTTACGTAAGTTTGCAACACGTTGAAACAAGCTTTGTGATACTTTTAAGGATTGATTGCTTAATACATAACCGCCGGTTGCGTTTGCAGCATTATCCAAAATTTTATCAATTCTGTTTTGAATCTTTTGAATTTCATCTTTTTGTTTTTTAAAGTCGATTACTGCTTGATATTGCTTGATTAACTGCTTATTTGCATGATATTTTTCTTTATATTCAACCAAGCTTTTCAGAACATCAGAACTTAATTCAATCGGTTTATCTAAACTGGATTTAATTCGCTGCGCGTGCATCATCATTTCGTTTTTGATTAAGTTGATTTTATTCTGAGTATTTAAAATATTCAAATCCAATTCATATAATTTATAATTTGCTTTACGTTCTGCGATAGCTAATTTTTTATTTAAATCAGCAATGCAGCTTAATTCAGCAACTTCGATTTGTTTTTTTAATTCTACAACTTCCGCTTCTGCTTTCGGATTACGATACTGTTTTGCACTTTCCCGCGTACCCTCATAATCGTCAATTTTTTGTTGTAATTTCGTAATTTTAGCTTCAGCCTTGGCAATATATGAATCCAACTTTGGAAAACGACGGATAGCATGAATATCTTCACTTACGATGAAAGCCTGATGCTTACCATGGCATTCGTCCCATAAATTCTGATTTGCTTTTTCCAATTCTTTTATTTTCGCAGCTAATTCATTTCGTTTTGCCTTTTCAACTTCATCGGCTTGCAGCTCTTTAATTTTTTCTTCAAGAAGGGGAATTTTTGCTTCCAGTCTTTCCCGCATTTCCTTAGACAAATGCAATCGTCTTATTTCTCTCGTAAAATATTTCGGTGCATATTGATCAACATTATAACCATAATAAATGATTTTCCCCGATGTAACAGGATAAAGTTGCAGTAATACGCGGCCAAGTGTTGATTTCCCACAACCACTTTCACCTACTAAACCAAGTGTTTCTCCCTTGTTTATAGTTAAATCAATTCCATCATTTGCCTTTACAGTCAAAACTTCTCGTTGAAACAAGCGCGTTTTTTTCAGTGGAAAGTGCTTTTTTACTCCTACAATTTTAATTAAAGGAGTATTGGTCAGTGTTTTACTTTTCGCCATTACTTCTCACCCCTTTTTTCGGATAGAAACATCTTACGCTGTGTCCTTCTTCTACCAATAGCAGATCCGGTTCTTTTTCCTGGCATTTTGCTGTTGCATATTTGCATCGGGGTGCAAATTTACATCCTACCGGTAAATCAAGTGGATGGGGAACTGCACCTGGGATGGCATCCAATCGCTCTTTTCCTTTGTTTAAACGTGGAATAGAGGTCATCAATCCTTCTGTATAAGGATGAGTGTAATCGGATGATTCCGCAAAAATCACTTTTGCGGATGCCTTTTCTACAATCTCACCACAATACATAACGATAACATCATCAGCCATTTCATTTATAACACCCAAATCATGAGTAATAAAGATAATTGCCATATTGGATTCTTTTTTTAAGTCATTCATTAATTTTAAAATCTGAGCTTGGATGGTTACATCCAAAGCAGTAGTAGGTTCATCCGCAATTAAAATTCGGGGACGACAGGCCAGTGCCATCGCAATCATAACCCGTTGTCTCATCCCGCCACTTAATTGATGGGGATAGTTTTTTGCCACTTTTTCCGGATTGGGAATCCCTACTTCACGCAATAAGTCAACACTTTTCGCGTAGGATTCTTTTTTTGTCATTCCTTGGTGAATTTGGAATACTTCACCAATTTGCTTTTCTACAGTAAATACCGGATTTAAAGAGGTCATGGGCTCTTGGAAAATGACTGATATTTTATTGCCACGGATATATTGCAGCGCTGCTTCATCAACTTTTGTCAGATCCACACCGTCCAGAAGGACAGTTCCACTGTCAATATAACCATTTCCATCCAGTAAACGAAGAATACTCATCGCGGAAACGCTCTTTCCAGAACCACTTTCCCCAACAATACCCAATGTTTTTCCTTCTTCCAATTCATATGTCATTCCGTTAACTGCCTTTACAATACCTCTTTTGGTTGTAAAGAAAGTGTGGAGATCTTTAACTTCTAATAGTGCCATCGTGTTTCCTCCTATCTTTCACTGGAACGTGGATCCACAGCATCTCTTATTGCATCACCGATTAAGTTAATACTTATGGTTGCAAGACACAATAAGACAGATGGGAATACCCAACGCCACCAATAGACTTTAATAACTGTCATTTCCTGAGCACCCGTTAATAAGTTCCCCCAAGAAGGAGCAGGTAACTGAACACCAAATCCCAGGAATGAAAGACCAGCTTCAGTCAATAAGGAAGATGCATAACCAAGAGTTGCACTGATAATAATAATAGTTAATACATTAGGAATAATATGTCTGAATATAATTGCTCGGTTTTTTACACCAAGTGCTTTCGCAGCGGTAACAAATTCCTTTTCTCTTTCTGACAAAATGGTAGCTCGAATAAGATAAGCCAATCCGGTCCAACTCAAGACACCGAGAATAATCATAATCATAACCATTCGATCCGTCGTTGTCATATCAGGATTGGTTCTGCTTAAAATTGCCGAGAAAGTCATCGCAATCGGCAAGAATGGAATTGATCCAACCACTTCACTAAAACGCATTAATAATATATCTACTCTACCACCGTAAAATCCGGCAGTACCACCAATAATAATTCCGATTGTTGTGGAAATGATGACAGCAATCAATCCGATTGTTAAGGAAATTCTTCCGCCACCCATTACTCGGTCCAACAAATCCCGACCATAATCATCTGTTCCAAACAAGTGTCCTTTTAATCCATAGGTACCCAGCAATTTTCCTTCTTCGTCAATGACATAATTTTGGAAATATCCAGAAAATACATTTGCTGCTTCGGTTCCTTCTGCTAATTTTTTAGGTGGAGTGGAAGCATTGTATTGATTGCTTCCCCATGAATATACTGATCCATCATCCAGTACAGCTGTAAAATGCTGATAGTTATCTGAGCCCAAAGCTGATTTAGATAATTTCTTAATACGGCCCTGGATGGAGTCATCATATTCAAATTCCTTGGACAAATTATCACCCCAGGTAATAAATGTCCCATCAGCTTTTAATGCCAATGCACTTCCCGCTGTAGTTACAATCTGAACAATGCCACTCAGTCCGGCGGGAAGGGTATTTTTCAAACTTCCTTCACCGATAACACCAACAGTGCCATCTTCATAAAGAAACGTAATATTACTGCGCGAAAATCCTGCTTGAACTGGTTTTAAAGCATTGACTGCAGAAAAATTAGTCGTTCTTCCAACCGTATTTCCCCACATAAACACGCGGTTCTTTTTGGTAATGACGAGGTTTATTTGATTAAATAAAACCATGTCCAGGACACCGCCATCCAATTGAATCTGCTGTGCTATATTAACCAATACAGCTCCGGACAAGACGGCAGTTGGTACTGCTGTTAATCCAAATGAAACGATATCTGTTCGTATTCCGATTCCTTCAAGTGTTCCGTCCATTTTTTCAAACATAAAATGGGTTTGACCGGCCCAGACACGTTTTGCTTTCAAACCGGCAATCGCATCTCTTCCAACTTTTAAATCAGAAGGTGCAGCTTGACCTTGGGGAAAGTCTTCTACTAAGTTGTTAATGTCCTGTCCCCACAGATAAACATTGTTGTCTAAATCAATACCGGCACTGTATTTTGAACCAACAGCTATATCCAGTATTCCGTTTTCCTGCAAGCCCTTGGGAACAGCCATCATTTGATAGCCCGGGCTGATATTTCTTTGTGTAATATTTAAATAACGATACTCTTTATCCTTAATAAAAATACTTCCAACAAAACAAAACGCAAATATTGCGAGAAACACAATTAAGCCGATAATGGCTAATTTGTTTTTAAAAAATTTCCGAGTAGCTCCCTTTAGCGGACTTTCTACTGCTTCTTCTTCCAACATGGAAAGTTCTTTATGTGTACCAAAAAAGGCACGGACAAAAGCATTTTTAAGTGCTCTTCCAATAATAATGAAAAAATCTCTAACATTCTCAATAAAGTTATTTTTCTTCATATCTCTACCCCAACTTAACCCTTGGATCTACTACAGTATACAATACATCAAGTATCAAATTACCAACTAAACCAAGTACAGTATAAAACAGGTTCATTGCCATAATAACAGCATAGTCCGGTCCCTGCATTAATGCATCAAACATTACTTTTCCCATTCCGTTCCAACCGAAGATTGTTTCTGTAATGGTGGCACCACCAAATATACCAAGAAACCAACCGGCCAGTATGGTGATTACAGGAATCATTGCATTACGAAAAGCATGGGAATAAATGACTACTTTTTCTTTTAGTCCTTTCGCACGTGCTGTTCTGATGTAATCCTGGGAAAGAATATCGATCATTGCCCCTCGAACATACCTGGTAATTCCAGCCAGTGATGATGCCGTTAAAACAAATACCGGCATTATCATGTATTTCAAGCTATCCAAGAGCCGCTCAAAACCAGTCATATTGCTTCGGGCTAAAATACCGGAATTCATTCCGTTACTTGCCAGCCATCCTAACGTTGCAGAAAATATTAAAATGGAAATCAAGGCAATGAAGAAACTTGGTAAGGACATCCCAACAATAGTGAACACCTGAACACTGTTATCAAATGTTGAATACTTTTTAACTGCTGATTTGATACCTAATGGAAATGTTATTGCGAAAACAAAAAACATTACAACTAAATTTAATTTTACTGTATTCCCTAAAGGCGCTTTAATATATTGAAGTACAGGTTCGTTTGTATATAATGTATATCCAAGATTACCTTTTAAGACACTTTTCACCCACAAAAAGTATTGAACGATATCTGGTTTATTGATTCCCAATTCCTCGATAGCTTCTTGCATTTTTATGACATATAATGCTGGGTTAGTTCTTTTTAAGTTTTGATCAACATAGGCAAAAACACGGGCAGTATCTCCCCCGGGAATGGATTTATACAATAAGAACAAGATAACAGTAATCAATATTGCGACAAAAAATATGTATACAATTCTTTTTATGATATATCTTGACATTTTTATCTCCTTCTAAAAATTAGGGAGATTGGCTAACACCAATCTCCTTCATTTTATTTACTTTTTAATTACGATTGCGTTAACTAGCTTATTATTCAGCTACTTCTTCCATCTTAGCATAAAGAATTGCTGAAGTCATAGTCCATTCAGGTGTAACTTCATAATCACTTAGCTTAGTTGTAAAGAATGCATGATACATATCGGAATACAATGGTAAGCTTGGTAATAATTGATTGAAACGATATTGATATCTTTGCCATGCATCTAGATATTCATCATCATCAGCGGCAAATTTCATATCTTTCGCAGCTTCTAATAAATCTGCATCGTATAGATAGCTGATATTGGCTCCGCCATCCCAGCCCCAGTACTCAACAGAAACATCATAGTAAGGTTCATATAGACCAGGATTGAATCCAGTTCCTAAGTTAACCATATGATATTCACGAGCATCTGTTTCTTCAGCTTCGTATTCAGGAACTAACCAGTTGCCATCATCATCTTGGGTTGGTAATCCATAACCATCACCATATGCTCCATAATAGTGAGTATAAAGCATAGTATTGAAGTCCATAGTAGTATCAATAAAGCTCATACCTACTGCAGCAGCATTTGGCAATAATTGAGTACGAATTAATTCAGAAACTGGGTTATCTGGAGTGTTAGCCCAAGGAATCTCAAGTTTTTCGCCATCAGCGTTGTAACGAACAGCGCCTTCAGCTTGAACATAAGCTCCACCTGTAGCATTCTTAGTCCAGCCAGCAGCTTCTAATAATTGAACGGCTTTAGTTGGATTGTAACTGTAAGATTCTAGTGCTACTAGTTCTCCATCAGCATTTTTACCCATTACAACACCGTCTTCATTGGAAGAAGCAGCAACCATCCATTGAGATAGTCCATATTCACCGTTTGGTAATACGCCATATCCTAATGTATAAGTCTGTAAGAATAAATCTCTATTAATTAAATAAGCAATAGCTTGACGAACTTCTAATTGAGAAGTAGGACCTGCAGGTTCATCACAGTGGAATGCGATTAATCCGTAACCATTACGTGGGAATGTTGTAAATTTAATTTTTCCATACGCAACTTCAGATAATCCATCCTGGATGTTTGCTCCACCAGATACAGATTCAATTAAGTCAATTTCACCATTAACCAAGGATTGTAACAATACAGAGTTTGGAACGTATTTAATTACAACGTTGTCGATATCAGGAACTTGTCCAGTATAATCGCCCTTAAATAATGGGTTTCTCTTTAATGTTGCTGTTGAAGTTTCAACATCAAAATCAAATAAATCATAAGGTCCGCAAGTAACGCTGATATCATAACGATATCCGGTTTCGCCATCATCAACTGTATCTTCTAATACAGCAGAAGTGAAGACGCCACTCATTTTTGCGCCTTCTGTTCCTTGAACTACATCAGCTTCTGGAGCTAAAACATGTAGTGGATATGGAGTGAAAGAATAATACAAGAATTCGTAGTAATATGGGAAATTTTCAGCCCCAATAGTTACGGAGAACTTGTAATCATTAATCAAATCCAAACCAGGAAGTTCAGCCTTACCATCGGTATTCACATCTGGATCATTGAAATCCTTGCTACCTACGATGGTTCCATCAGTTGATAAGCTTTTTCCAACTACACTAGAGAAAATCGGATTAATACTTAATAGAACAGCAAACACATAATCTTTCGCAGTAACTGGTTCGCCATCATTCCAAACCAATCCTGTGTTAATTTCGATTGTATATGTTTTACTTCCATCAGTATTCTCTGTTTCTACTAGGCTTTTGACTGATGTAGGATCTACTGCATATTTACCTTCTTTGGTGAATGACACAGTTCCATAACCAAAAGTCAATTCTCTTACGTCTGCATTAGAAGCATTGTTTCCCCAGAAAGTACCAAACATATTAACGCCTGGTTCAGTAGTTGTTCCAACAACTAATGTTGTTTCAACATCCACTTCTTTCGGTTTACAACCAACAACAGCAAAAGCAAGAGCAAATACTAACATTACACTCAAAAACTTTTTCATTTTTTTCCTCCCGTTTTTTGATTATAAAAAAGATGAATCATCAAATATAGATACAATAATTGTATATATCTTGATTATATATATTATATAAACTTTCTATGAAAATGTCAACATGTTTTTTTCAATGTAAGCGTTTTCAATGTTAAATAAATGCGTAAAACCCTTAAAAAATGCTCTCTAAAACGCTTACATGATAATTATTGTTTCACTTGCATTTTCATCTTTTTTTAGATATAATAAGTATGCATTTTGATAATGTCGCTGTTATTTTAAAAATATGCAGCAATAATGAGGAGATGATACCTAATGAAATTTGTATTATCAGGAGTCAAACCGACCGGCATTCCCACACTCGGTAATTACCTGGGTGCATTGAAAAATTTTGTACGGTTACAAAATGAAATGAAAGAATTTGAATTCTTGATTTTTGTAGCCGATTTGCATGCCATTACCACCCCCCAGGATCCCCAAGAGTTAAAAGAACACACAAGAAGTGTTGCTGCACTTTATTTGGCCAGTGGTCTTGATTTGGATAACCTTACCCTTTTCATCCAATCTGAAGTCCATGAACATGTTGAATTGGGGTATGTCATGCAGTCTCTAGCCTATATGGGGGAATTGGAACGGATGACCCAATACAAAGACAAGATGCAAAAACAAGTCCAAGGTGTTACATCCGCCCTCTTTACTTACCCAGCCTTGATGGCAGCCGACATATTGTTATACGACGCTTCCTATGTTCCTGTTGGTGACGACCAGATTCAACACTTGGAATTGACAAGAAATCTTGCAACCAGGTTCAACAACCGCTATCATGATTTTTTTACTGTCCCGGAACCACTTACCGTTAAAGTAGGATCAAGAATAATGGATTTGCAAAGCCCAACCAATAAAATGGATAAATCAGCTGAAAATCCAAAAGGATGCATATCACTACTCGACTCCATTCCAACCATTAAAAAGAAAATAAAAGCCGCTGTTACCGACAACGAAGCAAAAGTATATTTTGATTCAGAAAAGAAACCCGGTATATCCAATTTGATGACCATCTATTCCTCTATTACCGGCGATTCGCTTCAGGCAATTACTGCTTTATATGAAGGTAAGGGATATGGTGATTTCAAGAATGATCTTGCTGAAATCGTCGCAAAAGAAATCGAACAAGTTCAAACAAAGTATTTTGAATGGATTCATTCTCCTATGCTGGACGAAATTCTTGATGAAGGAAAAGCAAGAGCATCCATGTTCGCCCGTTCAAAATTACAAAAACTATATTCCTTAATGGGAATCGGAAGATAAAACACCCACCAAAGACAGAATATCTGCTTATCTGATATTCTATCATTGGTGGATGTTTTTTTATTGATGTTTAATTAAATAATAATTTTTCTTTCCCCGGCGAATAACACTGAATTCTTTGCCGATTGCTTCATCTTTACGAACAACAAATTCCAAATCACGGACTTGAATTCCATTCACACTGATTGCACCGTTTTTAATGAATTCCCGCCCTTCTCTTTTGCTGGATGCTGCCTGTAAAGCGGTTAAGGCATCAAGCAAGCCCATATCATCCTTTGTTTCAATAAAAGCGACATCATTGAAACACATTTTTATTTCCTGAACGTTCAAGGATTGAATGTTTCCACTGAATAAAGCTTCCGTTAATTTCATTGCATTTTCCAATCCCTGTTTGCCATGAACCAATTTTACCACTTCTTTCGCAAGTGTTTTCTGGGCTTCCCGTAAATGAGGTTCTTTTTGGACTTTTTCTTCAAGTGAAGCAATTTCATCTTTATTAAGGAATGTATAATACTTCAGGAATGGAATAACATCTGCATCTGCAGTATTGATAAAGAATTGGTACATCTCATAGGGAGATGTTTTTTCTTCGTCCAGCCAAACTGCACCGCTTTCCGTTTTTCCAAACTTTGTACCATCGCTTTTTGTTATCAAGGGTAGGGTCAATCCAAATACTTTCGCATCACTTCCTGCCACTTTGCGGATCAGTTCCATTCCGGCCGTAATGTTTCCCCATTGGTCCTGCCCGCCTATTTGCATTTCACAATGCAATTTATTATCCTGATACATTTTCAAAAAATCAATGGACTGCATAATCATATAGGAAAATTCCAGATAACTGAGACCATTGTCCAGACGGGACTTTACCGAATCCTTTGCCAGCATGTAATTGATGTTGAAATGTTTCCCATACTCACGCCACATATCAATGGCCTTCATTTCTCCCAGCCATTGATAATTGTCAAGTGAAAATGCTGTTTCGTCGTCAAAGGGCAAAAAACGGGCAAATTGTTTCTTAAATAATTCCGCCCAGGAAAAGACAGTTTCTTCTTGATTCATTTGTCTTTCATTTTTCTTGCCACTGGGATCTCCTATTAAACCTGTTCCACCTCCAGTCAAAGCTATAATCCGATGTCCGGCTTGATGGAATCGCATCAATGTAACAATTGGCAAAAGAGATCCTATATGCAAACTGTCTGCAGTCGGATCAAATCCACAATACAAAGTAATGGGTTCCTGCAATCTTTTTTCCAATTCCTCTTCATTAATAATATCGTATATTAAACCGCGCCATTTTAATTCTTCTAAAATATTTTTCATATTATCATTCCTTTCCATAAAAAAGAGTCCTTATATTATCTAAGGACTAGAAATTTCCAGCGGTACCACCTTAGTTCATCTGTAAACAGATGCCCTCATTTATTTGGTAAAACTCCAAAGAGGTATTTCAATCCTTCCAACAGAATAGTTTTCACCAGCCACTATTTCTCTATCTGCATGTAAAAAGGTCTACTTGTTCTTTTTCTTCGTTTTTATTTAGTTGATTCGCGATAAATAATTCGATAGTCTACTACCACATTTGTCGGTTTTGTTTCTTCCGCATTTTTCATCAATTCTGTTAATTTTTCCATGGCGACATTGCCAATTTCATAAATCGGTGTTTCCACGCAACTTAGTTTCGGATTGGACAGTTCAGCATATCTTGTATTCTGGAAACCAACAACCTGCATTTGTGCCGGTATTTTGATTCCACGTTTGCTGGCCACATTCATAAATGAAATCGCCATCGAATCACGAACCGCAAAAACAACTTCCGGTGTTCTACTGTCCAACATTTCCTTGAACTGCTTTTCGTTTATTGCTAAATCACCACTGCTTTTAAAAACAGATGGTAGCAAACGAAATTCTTCCATTGCCCGACGATATCCTTTTTCTTTTAAATCATTGACTGCGTATTTATGCTCGGTTGTAATGAAAAGAATATCTTTAAATCCACGGGTAATCATTTCCTTTGTAACACGGTAGGAGCAGTCTTCATTATCAATGCCGACACTGCCGATTTTAGTGCTTTTTGACAGTGCATTAATAAAAATAACAGGGACTGGTGTATGTTCAATTAACTCGTATGTTTCATTTTCCATTTCGTCATTCATGAACAAAATACCATCCACACTGGATGCTATCACATCGGACCATGCATCCGTACTGGTCTGATGCTGACCATTGACGAAAAGACGAATGGAATATCCGTATTTTTTTGCACTGTCGGCAATTCCCTGAATCATTTCAGAAATGGATGCCCTAAGAACCGTCGGAACGACAACCGCTACTGTAGTTGATTTTCTGCTTGCAAGTCCCCTTGCATTGGCGTTGGGTTTATATCCTTTTTCTTTTATAATTCGAAGTACTTTTTCTCTTGTTCCTTTTTTCACTTTTTCGGGATGGTTTAAAACACGGGATACAGTAGCTAGACTTACACCTGCAGCACCGGCTATATCATATATCTTGGCTTGATTCATAAAATCACCTCTATTCACTGTGATGTCTTATTGTATCATAATATGAAAGCTTTTTCAAGTTTTTTAAAAATTTTTAAAATAAAAAAGCAGTTTCCTGCTTTTCTATTAGCGGCGCTCTTTAATACGAGCAGCCTTGGCTGATAAAGTACGAATGTAATTTAATTTAGCTCGACGTACTTTTCCTCTACGAACCACTTCAATTTTAGCAACATTTGGAGTATGGATTGGAAAAGTTCTTTCCACACCAATTCCATAGGAAACTTTACGTACTGTATACGTTTCACTGATTCCTCCACCGCGTCTTTTGATTACTAGTCCTTCAAATGCTTGCAGACGTTCTCTGTTACCTTCCTTGATTTTAACGAACACTTTTACTGTATCTCCAGGTCGGAATTCAGGAATATCATTACGCATATACTCACTAGTGATTTGATCAATCAATTGTTGACTCATTTCGTTCACGCTCCTTCTTCCAATGTTCATTCCTATCCTAAGAATAGTAGCGGAACACCGTGCTTTGGCTTTTTCAAACCTCAATTATTATACCATATACCTTCTTAAATAGCAATCATTTTTAATCGTTTTCTTGTTTGATTTTTTCTAAAAATTGATTGTCTTCTTTACTTAATTCCATTTTTTCCAATAAATCTTTCCGGCGAAGATATGTTTTTTTAATTGCCATATACCGCCGATAGCTGCGAATTGCTTCATGATTGCCTGACAGGAGTACTTCAGGAACTTCCAACCCCTCAAAAACGGGTGGTTTTGTATACTGGGGATATTCCAACAATCCATCCACATAGCTTTCACTTGCAATTGAAATTTCATTGATTACTTCCGGAAGCAACCGAATCACACTGTCAGCAATAGCAAGACTGGCAATCTCCCCTCCTGTTAGGATGAAATCACCTAACGATATTTCTTCATCAATAAAATGAAGAATCCGTTCGTCAATACCCTCATAATGGCCACAGACAATGATCAAATGATCTTGCTTCGCAAAAGAGCAAGCTTTTTCCTGTGTATAAGTCATACCCGCTGGTGTGGTTAAAATTTTGGTTGCCCGTTCGTAACCCGGAATTGCCTGCAGGCAGCGGACAATCGGCTCAACAGAAATAAGCATTCCCGCACCGCCACCATAGATGGTATCATCCACTTTTTTATGTTTGTTCGTCGCAAAAGAACGGAAATCATGAACATGCACTTCAACCAAGTCACGTTCAATCGCCCTTTTCAATATCGACTGTGACAGCATCCCGGCAAACATCTCTGGGAATAAAGTTAAAATATCTATTCTCATAATAATCCTTCCATCACTTCAATGACGATTTTGTCTGTTGTAATTTCTTTTACAAATTCATCGACAAAGGGAATTAGAAATGTTTTTTTATCGTTTTTTCCTTCCAGGATAATTCCCTGTGGTACTTCTCTGATATCAATAACCTTCCCCAGTATTTCCCCTTTTGTTGAAAGAAGCGTTTTTCCGATTAAATCTTCATAATAATACTCACCAATTTGCAATTCATCGGGATCATGTGTAGTAAACAGATTCAATCCAATCCAGGACAGTACTTCATTAATATTCGTATAGCCTTCAAAACTAACCAGATGATTGTTTTTGTGCATACGATGGGTTTTTACTTTTAATTCCTGATATTCATTTTCTTTTTTTATATGTAAAACATTACCAATTTCAAACCGTGAAAAATTAGTTTCCGCGTGAATTTTCAATTCACCTTTTATACCGTGCGTTCCAATGATTTTACCTACCAAATACATGTTACACCTCTTTGTACCCTCTTCATTATACCATATCAAATGAAAAAAACAAGCACATCAATTGCGCTTGTTTATTCTTGCAGCTCGCAGGGAATTAAGAATAGCCAGGAGCGAAACCCCGACATCAGCAAAAATGGCTTCCCATAAATGGGATATACCAACCGGAGCCAGTGCCAATACAATGATTTTTACGACAAGGGCAAAAGCAATATTCTGATAAACAATTTGTTTTGTTTTTTTCGCAATATCAATGGCAAGGGGAATTTTAGTCAGATCATCATCCATTAAGACAACATCAGCGACTTTTATCGCTGCATCACTGCCCAATCCACCCATGGCAATACCGACATCCGCACTGCTTAAAACAGGAGCATCATTGATACCATCACCTATAAATGCCTGCTTTTTCTTATTTAACGTTTTTTTCATTTGGCGAAGTTTTTTCACTTTGTCGATTGGACTCATGCCGGCATAAATCATATCAATCCCAACAGACTCAGCAACTTCACTGGCAACTACTTCTTTATCACCAGTAAACATAGCAGTTTTAATTCCACGTTCTTTCAGTTGCTTGATAACAGCTTTTGCTTCTGTTCTGATTTCATCTTGCATGATAATGTGACCAACGTATTCCTGGTTTTTCACGACATAAACAATTACATCATCGCTGTTAATTTCCGGTACTTTTACTTTGATTTTATGCATGAAAGCAGCATTACCGATGGCTATTTCTTCTTCATCCAAATAGATTCTCGTTCCATTTTTCATTCCTTTGGAATGAATACGAATACGTGAAGTATCAATATTATCTTCCCCGTATTCGGTAATAATGGAACGGGCGATCGGATGACTGGAAGTAAATTCACAATAAGCAGCAAATTCCAATATATCATGCTTACTGCCTGTATGGGCAACTATTTCACCCACAGTGAACTGACCTTTTGTAAGTGTTCCTGTTTTATCGAAAGCAATACCACCCAAATCAGCTAAAGCTTCCAGATAGTTACTGCCCTTGATTAATATCCCGTGTTTACTGGCTCCACCGATTCCTCCAAAAAAGCCTAAAGGAACAGAAATAACCAATGCACAGGGGCAGGATGCAACAAGAAAAATAGTTGCACTGTATATTGAATCCTGAAAATTCCACGAATGAAACAAAATAGGTGATAAAGCCAAAAATAAAGCAAATATAACAATTATCGGAGTATAGTATTTAGCCAATTTGGAAATCAACTTTTCCGATTTGGATTTCAACATGCTTGCGTTTTCTACCATGTGTAGAATTTGAGCAACCATGGAGTCTTCATATATTTTATCTACCTGAACTTTTAGAACGCCAGTGGTATTGATTGAACCGGAAATAATATCATTTCCAACACCTACATCAACCAATTTTGATTCTCCTGTAAGTGCAGAAACATCCAGGGAAGATTCTCCTTCAATGATAATCCCATCAACAGGTACCCGTTCACCACTTTTCACATATATGATATCCCCTTCGCATATTTCAGCCGGGTCAACTTCAACCACTTCATTGTTCACCAAAAGATTGGCATGGGGTGGTTTGATATCCAAAAGAGAAGAAATGGATTTTCGGGATTTGTTAACCGCATATTCCTGGAAAAATTCACCGATTTTGTAGAAAATCATGACGGATACCGCCTCTTCATAAAACCCGATTCCCAAAGAAACACTGGTTGCAAGTGTCATCAGAAACTTTTCATCGAAAAAGCGACCCGATATGATATTTTTAAATGCTCCATATAAAACGTCTTTTCCCAGTAAAATATAAGCGACTGTATACATTAACAGGATTGTCCAATCGGGTAAAATGGTTCCGACAGATTGAAGAGCAAAACGGATAATTACCCCGGTTAAAAACAAACCGACGCCAATTATGAATAGAATAAGATCCAGTTTTGGTTTGGTATCAATCAAACTTTTTGGTGTAGTCCGAATTGTTGATTTTGTTTTAACCTGCACAGAAGGGTCAACCATTGAGGTGATTTTACTTACTTCATCAATAATATTTTGATGTGTTTTTTCATCTTTTGTTTCGATTATAAATCGTGCAGAAGTAAAATCAACACTGATAAATTCATGACTCAGGGATCTTTTTGCGATCCGTTCTATTTTTAAGGCACAGTTTGCGCAATCCAAACCATCCAAAAACAATACTTTACGATATTTTTTTGTATCTTCTTTTTCCACAAGATTGATTTTTGGATTAATCGATCGGACAATAAACAGCAATTGATTAAAACGGTCCGGATTGTCATGACAATCAACTTCTATCGCTTCTTCCTCATAATCCATTATGACATCACCCTCATCAAAGGCAATGCTTATTTCTTCTTCAACCCGTTTCAATTCGGCTTGATTTTCTGTATTTTTAATAAAGAATTTCTTTTTCATTTTATTCCTCACATTCCATTGCATGTGTGAATACCTGCTCGACTACTGTCTTAATGTGGGAATCACTTAGCGTATAAAATATTTCTTTCCCTTTTCTTCTAAAACGGACAATATTCACTTCTTTTAATAATTGCAATTGATGAGAAATAGCTGAATGCGTCATATTCAATTCATTGGCTATCTGCATTACATTTTTTTCTGTATTCATTATTGCTTCAATAATTCTAATTCTGGTTTGATCTCCCAAAGCTTTAAACAATAATGCACTATTATCTAGTTTATTCATTTGAATTCTCCTATATATGAGCAAACGCTCATATATTATTATACTTTGTTTTATTTATCTTGTCAACAAAAAAAGACTAGTTTCCTAATCTTTTTTTAAAATGAGTCAATGGATATTTCTATTTTTTTGCCTTCTCTCGCTCCACAAGCAAAAGCTATTGTGCGAATGGCATTGGCAACACGCCCTTTTTTACCGATGACACGACCAAGATCTTTCTCATTTACCATTACCTGCAAGGTAATAACCTGATTGTCTTCAGCAAATATTTTTACCCGAACTTCTTCCGGATACATGACGATTGGGCGGATAAGGTCGCTAACGAATTTTTCATAATTCAATTCAGCCACCGTTATTCACCTTGTTTCTTACTTGTAAATTTCGCATTGATACCCATTTTTGTAAATAATGATTTAACCGTATCGGTTGGTTGTGCTCCAGCTTGAAGCCATTTTAAAGCTTTTTCTTCGTCGATTTTTAGTTGTTGTTCTTTATCCAACGGGTGGTAAGTACCAACTATTTCGATAAAACGACCATCTCTGGGATTGCGGGCATCGGTTGCAACAATACGATAGAATGGGCGTTTATGGGCACCAAATCGTTGTAATCTAATTTTAACCATATCAATTAATCCTCCTTCAACTGAACTAGAATTATTATACCTATAAAAAAAACATCTGTCAAGTATTTTTGCTTGACAGATTAATTTATTTTTCTTCTAAAGCAGAAAATGCTTCATACATCATCTTGAGTGCAAGCCAGGATGTGATATCATTTTGATCCAGGGGGGGAGCCACTTCAACGATATCCATTGCTTGAATCGGAAGATGGAGCAGTAAAGAACGAACCAATTCCAATGCCTGATAGGAAGTCATCCCCGCTGCTTCCGGCGTTCCTGTTCCTGGTGCATAGGCAGGATCAATTGCATCAATATCAAACGATAGGTAAACTGCATCATGATGTCTGAATTGATTAATCAGTTTATCCAGTTGGGTAGGTAACCCACTGTGGTGGATTTCCTGCATCGGAATTAATGTAACTTCAGGATGATTTTGGTAATATTCTACTTCTTCTTTTTCCCATGACCGAATACCGATATAAGCAATATCCCCATCCTGTACCCCATTGTCAATCGCCCGTCTGTTCACACTTGCATGAGAATAGCGATTGTTATCGTATATATCGCACAAATCAGCATGGGCATCAACATGAATAATTCCCACCTTTTTTCCACTGTTTTTTTCAGTAAAAGCTTTCTGCATGGCAATGGAAACGGAGTGATCTCCGCCAACGAAAAAGCAAAATTTGTTTTGTTTAAAAGCAAAAGTGACTTTGGAATCGGTTTGATTGGCTTGATAGTTTTCAATATCACCACCATCAAACAATTTTGTGTTAAGCTTTTTTCCCTGATAGGATACCGGAGGTAAAAAGGCTGATAATTCCCGCAATTTTAAGGGAGCAAAACGAGCACCCTGCCCACACGATACTGCTTTATCAAAAGGTATTCCCATAAAAACAACAGTTGCTTCTTCTAGATTTTCTACCAGTAAATCTCTGAATATATTTTTTTTCATAATCCACCTCTATTTGTTTTATTATACCTTATTCTATGTTTATTTTCTACTTTTTTACAATAAAAAAAGCCGGTTTCCCGGCTTCCTTTTTACGGAGTAATTAAATCATAGAACACATTGTAAATAGATAGAATT
>JAQUYJ010000039.1 GCA_028691905.1 Bacilli bacterium | reverse complement strand
GCACAGACTTTTACTCCAGCTTGAAGCAATTGATAACTGACAATCAACCCGATATTTCCACTTCCAACCATAATCACTTTATTTCCGGGTCGGATATGATGAACATTCATAACTGTTTGAACAGCGCCTGCTCCGTATATACCAGGTAAGTCGCTGTTTTCGAATGCTAAAACTTTTTCACTCGCTCCTGTAGCAATGATAATTGCTTTTGCCTGAATTTTAAAATATTTATTCAATCTTAAACAGGTAATAACATAATCCGGATATAACCCGACAACAGTTGTATCGGTCATCCATTCAACCAAATCAGGAAAATGATGCAAGTGTTCGATAATTTCTTGGGCAATCTGGAACCCCCGCATTTTTGCATTTTGTTTTTCTGATCCAAAGAATTTATGTGTCTGTTTAATTAACTGACCACCCAAAACAGGATTGCGCTCAATCAGGAGAACCTTTTGATTGGATTCAGCAGCACGTAAAGCGGCCATTAATCCGGCTGGTCCTCCACCTATTATCACGAGATCTTTATGAAGCATGCCATTCACCCTTGTTCGTCTGCATTTGGACTTTCATTCCTTCTTTTAAAAGCGTAATACATGTCTTTGTGTTTGGAATTCCATCAACTATCATATGACAGGACGAACAATTTCCGATGGCACAATATAGACCGCGGGGTCGATGTTTTTTACTGCTTTCACTTAATTTTCTTATTCCCAGGGCATGGAGTGCAGCAGCTATGCTGTCCCCTTCTAAACCTGACACCAACTGATTATTGTAATAAAAATTAATCTTCTTTTTTTCAGTAATTTCCATTATTGGATGTTGTACAATTCGCAATGCTTTCACCTCAAATCGTTTATATTATAACATAAACCGCTTTCATAAGGAAGAGCCCAAAAGCAAAAAACAAACAAAAATTGAGGTTTCCCTCAATTAATGAAATCTTCTTCAAAATAATAGGACTGTAACAAATAAGTGATTTGATAGGAGGTAGCCAGCCGAAATAAGTATCTTTTAATTTGCTGCAGTTTAATAATACCGGTTTTATATTTTTCCAACATTGAAAAAAATTTTTTCTTCTCGGTGAGGGTTGCTTTATCTTTAAAATAACCCCATACATGTTCCAAACTGTTGCAGACTACGGACGTTTGCAGTCGAACTGCAAATGCTTCTTCAAGTAATGAATAAAATGCAACTACAGGATACTCCTTTTTACTTTGCAGTAACAGGCGAATTGCCTGATATATATTGGGTGAACGTTCCAATACAAGATATTTATACTTGGCCCATTCTTTTTCCAAATCCGTTATCGAAAAATAATCAAAAACAGCTTGATTGCACTTGATTGCCGATAAATTTTTGTCTTTAACTTCCAGCATAATATCAAATTGATGGTGGGAATTGGTAGATCGATAATATTGAAGGAATGTTTCAATATCAATTGTAAAGGAATGGGATCCACTTTTTTTACCTTTTGCCTGTTGTGAATAATGTGTTTTTTGTTTGCCGTCTTTTGGTTTCCATGTTCTGGCACATCTTTCAATCCACTCTTTATCGCTTTGCAAAGGAAAACTGGGATTAATTTGATTATGCAAATTATCATATACAACCGGGATTTGACACTTTTCACCGATTTGCAGTACTTCTTCAATGGTGTAGATTTTATCATCATTTTCTATAACCAGCCGCGATTGAATATCAGGATTCAAACGTTTGTAATTATTTTCAAAATTTTGGATTGCTGCTTGCTTATTTTGATATGCTCCGCCAATGTGAAGAATGATTTTATGTGTACTGTCAATTTTCAACAAATCCAAAATTTTGTTATGATAGATTAAATCCAATATGGCACGGTCAACCACATCTTCCTTAAAAGAGTTTAAAACAGTATACTGGCCGGGATGGAGTGATACTCGAATTCTGTTTTCGATTATTTTTTTTCCAATTGAAATAAATTTTTCTTGAAACAGACTCTCCCAAGGCAGTTGATTGATGGGACTCGACCCAAAAGGGATAAGATCAGAACTGATACGGTACATGTAAATTTTGTTTTCAGCGCAGTAATCAATCATTTTATCCAAAATGGTTAAATTATGATTGATTACTTCGTACAGTGTTTCTTTGTTTGCATTTTTTGCCATAACTGTACGAAATTGATAGTCATATAAACCCAAAGTCAAACATGCAAAGCCAATGCTCATCCTCTCACCTCCTTTTTATTATATCACATTTTTTTTGTATAAGCGGTTATATGCAAAAAAAGTGCCGAAGCACTTTAAAATGGCAATATATAACATCTTCTGCGCCGATGTTGACGGGCCTGAAACGATTTCCATTGATCCTGTACACTGTTATTGTTTTCAAGTTCCGGTCCTGTTTCGGCAAATTTTGCGTTGTTTTTCATACAGGCTTTAATTGCTTCACTGATGATAAGGGCATTTACACCCATATTTTGAAATTCCGGTTTTACTGCAATAAAGTACATTTCCAGGATATCACTTGTTTTTAGTGCATGTAACATCCTTAGCAAACCAAATGGGAATAAATGACCATTTGATTTTTTTAGGGCCATTGCTATCGAAGGAAGCATTAATCCAAACCCAATCACTTTTCCTTCTTTGTCACCTATAACAAATACATAATCCAAATTAACCAGTGGAACATACTCTTTTATTGACTTTTCAATAATTTTATCTGTTAGAGGAACCACACCGTATAATTTCGCAAAAGCTTCATTAACAACTTGAAATGCTTCCAAAGCGTAAGGATAGAGATCTTTATTTTTTTTGATATGGATACGATGAAAACCATATCTTTTTTCTACCAGTGCAGATACTCTTTCAATCCGAGGATCCATTTTTTCCGGAATTCCAATTTGATATTCTACCCAATCCGCATCTTTAACGAAACCCAACGTTTCTAAATGCTGATGGTAATATTCGTAATTATAAATGGTAATAGAAAGGTTCATTTCATCAAATCCTTCGACCAGCATTCCTTGTTTGTCGATATCAGTAAACCCAATTGGTCCCATCATGGCCCGAAGTCCGTATTCTTTCCCAAATTCTTTTACTTTTTCAATTAAAGCCCGACTGACTTCGATATCATCAATTACATCGTAACGAGTAAATCGAATTAATTCCTTGTTTACTTTCTTATTATAGGCATAATTAATCAAACCGGCAATACGACCAACCAATTTGGAATCTTTATAAGCTAAAAATAGACGTGTTTTACAAAACTCGTACGCAGGATTTGTTTTTGGATTAAACATTCCCATTTCATCAGCTGCAATGGGAGGGACATAATAGGGACAGTCTTTATAAAGTTTTATTGGAAATTCAACAAATTGACGTAATTGTTTCTTGGTTTTTACTTCTCTTATTTCAATCATTTTTCAGTATGCAACAGTTATTGCTTCCTCCTTTGTATATTATATCAAAAAAAAGTTCATTAGTAAACTAAATAATGTTTATTTAAAAAAAGCATGAACTAAATCATGCTTTGTTCTAGTAGTTTTTTTCCAATAATTCGAAATAAGATTGCGGATGTAAGCAAACCGGGCAAACTTTTGGAGCTTCTTCTCCGTAATGAACATGACCACAATTGCGGCAAATCCACATTTTCGGTTGCTCTCTCTTAAATACTTTGCCTTGGCGTACATTTTCCAATAAATCCAAATATCGTTCTTCATGACGTTTTTCAATTTCCAATACTCCCCGAAATTGTTCGGCAATTTTGGTAAATCCTTCCTGTTCAGCTATTATTGCAAATTCTCGATACATTTCGGTCCATTCATAATGCTCGCCAGCAGCAGCACTAACCAAATTTTCCGGTGTTTTGCCTAAATAACCCAGCGCTTTAAACCATAGTTTTGCATGTTCTTTTTCATTGCCGGATGTTTCTTCAAAGATGGCAGCGATTTGTTCAAAACCTTCTTTTTTAGCAACACCTGCGAAATAAGAATACTTATTTCTAGCTTCCGATTCACCAGCAAAAGCGATTTTTAAGTTCTGTTCTGTTTTTGATCCTTTTAATTCCATAATCCTACCTCCATCCTATATTATAACGTAATTCGGGAAGAAAATCAAATCTTTTTAAATCAAAAAGAAGGCAAATTGTCGGTAAGTAATTTCAACAGCATGCTTAAAGGATTGGTTTTATATAAATAGCGTGCAATTCCAAATTCCGGGTTTGCCAAATCCAATTGTTCACTCACGAAAGTATTGACGGATGAACCAATCAAAGGAAGAGTAATAACCCATTGAACAAGGATGAATACCAAACATACAATGAGTAATGCTTTAGCAATACCCCAAACTCCCCCTATTAAGCGATCCACACCACCCAATGCACCTTTTTGAACTGATTTACTTAAACTATGACCGATAATTTTTACAATGACGAAAGTCACAACAAATAACCCGACAAAAACTAAAGCATTGGTTGCAAAAGTATCTTCTGCTCCCATGTTGACAACCATTGTGCTAACTGGTTTTGACACGGCTATCGGAACTACAGCAGCCAGTATCCATGCCCCAATAGAACTCAATTGTTTAACAAAGCCCTTTACAAGGCCCATCAAAAACAGCAAAGCAACTAATCCAATAATGATAATATCAATAATACCCAACATAAATACATCCCCTATCTTTTCATAAAATATTTAACTAATATATTTGGTATGCTTCGTTCTTTTCTATTCTTTAACAGAAGAAATAAAAGCATAGTCGCCCCAATTAATAAACCACACCCGAGCACAATCATGGCAATCGCAATAAATTGTTCAAAACTGATAATCAATAAAATTCCGATAATAATTTTTAATATATCAAAATGCAATTTGTCTTTTCCTTTGTACTCAATGATATGAGCTACGGGTACAGCGATAAGATACAATCCTAATATAATTCTTGTTACTTCGCTGTAAAAAAGAATCATCAATAACGCAACAATAATCATGAAAACCGCTTCTACTATTTTTCTGTTTTTCATTTTTTCGGGAAAAGAAGGTAAATAAATGAAAATTAGAGCAGCAACCAGCAATAACAAAAAGGATATTCCCATTAAAGTTATTCGTAATATTAAGGAGGGGTCAATTAATATAAAAAATACACCGAATATATAAAACAGAATAATCGCAATAATTGCTATGATATTTTTTTGATAATACATAATTTATACCCTTTTTCAATTGTTATTATTTTAACATAATTTTTGTTTAATTACCATATATTTTAAAAAAATGATATAATGATAGCGAGGTGAATATATGAATGAATTAGTATTAAAACAAAAAGAATTCTTTCGGTCTGAACAGACTTTTCCCTATGCATTTCGATTGAGCATGTTGAAAAAACTGAAGCAGGGTATTGTAAATCATGAAAAAGAATTATATGATGCTCTATACATTGATTTGGGAAAACCCGAAATTGAATCCCGACTTACAGAGGTATGGTTTTCGCTTCAGGAATTGAATGAAGCAATTAGAAAATTGAAAAAATGGATGAAACCCGTCCCCGTCCCCACTCCTTTGGTTAACTTACCCGGAAAAAGTTCGCGTATTCCATCACCTTTGGGGGTAACTTTGATTATATCCCCTTGGAATTACCCTTTCAATCTTACTATTTGTCCTCTTGTTGCTGCAATTGCTGCAGGTAATACGGTTTTATTGAAACCAAGTCAGCATTCCAAAGAAGTAAGTAAAGTGATTGCGAAAATAATAAAAGAAAATTTTCCTCCCGAATATATTGCTGTTTTTGAAGGAGGTAGAGAACAGGCTGATCAATTATTATCAGAAAATTTTGATCACGTATTTTTCACAGGTTCGGCTGCTGTTGGCAGAAAGATTTTAGCAAGAACAAGTTCAAGTCTGGCCCGAGTTACTCTTGAATTAGGAGGAAAAAGTCCTTGTATCGTTGATGAAGGTGTCAATATTACAAAAGTTGCAAAACGGATTGCCTTTGGAAAATTAATCAACAGTGGTCAAACCTGCATTGCACCTGATTATTTGATATGCCATGAAAATATAAAAGATTCTTTGTTGAAAGAAATAAATAATCAATTTCATGAATTATATGAAGGTCATTTTATATCCAATCCTCAATATGGAAAAATTATCAGCAGACATCATTTTGAGCGTATTGAAACCCTGTTGAATCAACAAAAAATTATATATGGGGGACAAGTAAATTCAGAAAATTTAAAAATTGCCCCGACTATCGTCGAAGGCAATCTGGAAAACATATCAATGAAAGAAGAAATATTTGGACCGATTTTACCTGTCCTTACATTTAAAAACGCTGAAGATATAAAAAATATCATATCTTCTAATCCCAATCCATTGGCATTTTATCTTTTTTCCAATAATCGAAAATGGGTAAATCAAGTTATTAGCAGTAATCAGTTTGGTGGAGGTTGTGTAAATGACACTATTTCCCACTTAATTGGCAGTTATCTGCCTTTTGGTGGAATAAAAGAAAGTGGTCATGGTCACTATCATGGCTATCACTCTTTTCTAACTTTTTCTCATCTGAAAAGTGTATATTATAAAAATACTCATTTTGATTTAAAAATAAAGTATCCACCTTATTCGAAATTTTCTTCTAAACTGATTAAAAAGTTTTTTAAATAACATTCAAACAAAATCTTCAATTCAAAATACAATATATACATTTTTGATGTACATTCTGTAAAAATAAAGATTGAAAAGAGATAAATCTTCAAAACCCTTCAATTAATCTACTCTTTTCTTTGGATTTGTATAATTTAAGCCCTATTTAAGGTAATAATCGTAAAATATCATCGTACTAAACAAAGTACAATTTCCCTCAATCTTTATAAAAAAGATGCTTGATTTTATATCATTGCATCTTTTTTATTTTTACAGCCTCTCCAATCAAATATTCTTTTTTATTGACTATTTTTTCTTCGAGTACTTTTTCCAATAAATAATGTAATGTATATGCTATTATATCGCCGCTTGGAAAACCCGCTTTTAATAAATCTGTTCCAGTGATAGCCAAATAATTTAATTCATATTTCTCTTCAGGAATCTTGTTTATAATGGAATAGGAACATGTTTTTATCTTCAATAGTTTTTGAATTTTAACTATCCGTAACAAATCCGTCTTATGAATATGCATAAGAATTTTTTTTATTTCCTGAATGTGATTAGGAATAGCGACATCAATATAATTGAGAATAATATTTACTTGTTTTATAATTTTTTTTGGATAATTTAAATTCTCCAATAATTTCGTCTTTTTTGATCGGAGTACCAAAGCAGTAGCTTTTAAAACATCATCCTTTAACCGATGATTAAAATGAGCGAACCAAAGAAGTTCTTCTTGTGTAATGGAAGGCATAATTGTTTGTAGAACAGAATTATATTCAGGAATAACATATGAAATATCGTGCTGAATCATTTTTGTCCATTCATCGAGAATTCGCTCTTTTGATATATGGATTAATAATTGCTTATGATCAAAAATAGCTTTTTTTGTCTGTTCTTCAATCTGAAAACCAAGCTGACAAGAAAAGCGCAATGCTCTTAAAATGCGGAGTGCATCTTCTTGAAATCGAATAGATGGATCACCGACACACCGAATAATTTTGTTTTTAATATCTTCTACCCCATTAAAATAGTCATGCATTTGATTATGATAAGCTATTGCATTCATTGTAAAATCGCGTCTTGATAAATCTTTTTCCAAATCATGTACAAATACCACTTGATCTGGACGACGATACTTTTCATATTTATTTTCCTGACGAAAAGTCGTAATTTCAATTCTTCTCTTCTTTATCATTACCGAAACAGTACCATGTTTTATTCCAGTATCGAAAGTTTTTTTATCTGCAAATAAGGTTTTGATTTCTCCTGGGGTAGCATTAGTAGCAATATCATAATCCAGTGGCTTCTTGTTTAATAGGTAATCACGAACTGCTCCTCCCACAACAAAAGCTTGATAATGAGCTGTTTCGAAACGTTTTAATATAAAATCAATGTCTTTTGGCAATTTCATTTTGGATACTTAAAAGAGTGAATCTTTTTCTCCTTTTTTTACAATTTGTTTCTATTTATATGATAACATATTTTTCATAACTTAAAAAGAAAAACTGCTAAGATTGAGCAGTTTCTCGAAAATAATCAGTTATAAAAAAGGCATGGAATTTCTCAATGGTATTAAAAATGAATGTTTGTTTTTCTAATAAATAGGCATCAGGATCATCCAGAGTCGGATTAAAATAGATAATCTCTTTATCAAAAACAATCATATTACTGTCCATCCATCGGTTATAACCAAAAATAATTGGTTTATCTTCTCTTAACCCATCCCAATGTAGAAAAGCACTTTGACCATAATAATATTCCTTTATCAAGGATATTCCCATCACATCGCAAATAGTTGGTAAAATGTCATATTGCGATAACGGAAGAGTTGTTTTTAAAGTTGGAAAACTAGGGTGATACAGGGAAAAAGGAACCCGGTCCAATTCATAGCGATAGACAGAATTTTCTAATTCGATTGGAGTATATTTTTCAGTTATTTCAATACTTGAGAAGTTTTTATGATCACTGAACAATACAATTAATGTTTCATCAAGCAAATCTTTATTTGTTAAATCATCCATCATCGCTTCCAAACC
>JAQUYJ010000038.1 GCA_028691905.1 Bacilli bacterium | reverse complement strand
ACTGTTCACTTACGATATCGTATGAAATGGTTTCCAGATAATTGTCGGTTACTGTGATTTGAAATTGAGCCAGAATTTCCAGTAAAGTATAGTTATCCTGGTAGGAAAGTTCAATGAAATCCGTACCGGATGCAATCACCGGCGCGGTTGTATCTTCTACCAATACCGTTATTTCTACATTGATGTAATTACCTGCTTCATCACTGTAACGAAAAATAAGGAGATGACTGCCCAATTCTTTTTCGTGCCCGGTGTATGTATTTAATTGCTCGGTTATGCTTGCTATTTTATGATTATCTGTAACAGTGATTGCTGCTTTTATTTGTTCTGCACTCAAAACAGCACTGTCCACATTTAAAGTATATTGCAGGGTGGACTGCATCAGATTAAGGGAAGGTAAAACAGTATCTTCGACTTCGATATAAATCGTACAGGTACTGGTATTGTCTGCAGCATCTGTTACGCTGAATACAATCGGATAGGTTCCCAGTTGGCGGTTTTCAACCGGAACCACATCGCCAACCAAAAGTGGATAGTTACCGTCATCAATAATTTCAATTGCCTCTGTCAGGTTACCGTCCACATCATCGTATGCCTGCAACCCGATTGCTTCCTGCAAATTTTCCAGAGCAATTGGATTATCAATTGGCGTAAAATAAGTATAGGTGTTTCCTTCTATAATCGGGCTAATTGTATCCCAAAGTCCGACACCATAGGTATAAAAGCGCATATCATCACCAAAATGAAGTAAGCTGACATCATACTGGGCTGCTCCCCGCACAGCATCATAATCAAACTGGTGATCATCTAAGAGATACTTCAGATTATCTGCTTTAATTAACATCAATAATCCATCGGCTTCCACACAGGTGGTATCGTAGAATTGGAGAAATTGATTGGTTGTCATCGTAGCAGAAGCCATTTGAAGATCTATAAAGCGAATTTCTTCAATGTCATAGGGAACTTCAAAAGCATATCCCACTAAAACATCATTACTGTAAAGTGGTTTTGTCAGGGGAACCACTTCACTGCATACATCATCCAAATCAACCAGATTCAGTCTCGGTGTTACAGTTGATTGGAATTGTGGTAAATTTTCCCATTCTATTCCTCCATCGGAATAATTGAGATACATTGGAAGTAGAAAATATTCGATTCCCGGTGTGATTGGAAATGATGTGGTATTTTCTACTTCTAACTGCGTGGTAGAGGATAGTTCATCGGATGTAACTGCCACATTAAAGATACTCGGATTAATGTAATTAATACCTTGATACGTATCGTCAGCAGCAATAGGTATGGGAACAATCGTACTGATAATGAATAAAATCAAAATGCCAATAAGTATTTTTTTCATACGCCCTCCTTTTTAGACGAAATCGCAAAAAATATTTTGCTACTTATATTATTAACAAAAAAGGAGGTTATTACTAAATATTGGGCAGTCCTATCCAAAAAAAAACACTATCTCTTTATAGTGTTTTTAAAATCCGGTTAACTATTTGGTTCATCTGCTCCCAATTTTCTTCTATTTCCTGCACCAATTTAAATTGGGTACGGGCTCGGATCAGATTATGATCTGGGTATGATGTTCGAAAATAAACATCACCTTCCAAATAATCGGTCAAAAATCGCATTCCACATTCCAATGTGATGATTTTTGCTGATAATACCAGATTATTCAACTCTTCTTCTTTTAAATCGTTACGTACGACTTCCAAGAATCCTTTTGTGAACAATTCAAACAGGGTTAAATCAAGGTGGACTTTCTCCAGGTCTTTTTCATCTTCTGCTGCGGTTGATGCCCCAATACGAATGGCATCTCCAAAATCGTAAAGAACGGAACCAGGCATTACAGTGTCCAAATCGATGATACAAATAGCTTGGTTCGTACTTTCATCAATCATGACATTGTTTAATTTTGTATCATTATGGGTAACGCGAATCGGTATGCTTTGATTCGCCATCCCGTTTTCAATTATTTTCATTTCTTCCTGACGGTCACAAATGAACTTAATCTCATTGAAAATGTCCAAACCGCGATCCATTACATCTTCTGTAGCAACCGTTAAAAAACGGTTAAAACGGGCAGGCGTATTATGAAAATTGGGAATGGTTATGTTTAATTTATCAATTGGAAAATCCTGAAGTTGTTTTTGAAACTTGCCGACAGCTTTTCCTACCTCATAAAATAAAAAAGGATTCGTTATTTTTTCGTAGGTTTTGGCACCTTCAATAAACTTATAACATCGCCAGTACGAGTCTTTGATTTTTACGTATGTTTTTTCGTCATGGGTATTGACTATTTCCAGAGCGGATCGGGATACATCCGGATTGTTTTTCTGATTTTCCCGGATATGTGCCGTTACCATTTCAATGTTTTCCATTACATCTTTGGGCTTTTTAAAAACTGTTGTATTGATTTGCTGGAGGATATACTTTTTATTGCTGGTTGTGGTTACCAAATAGGTTTTATTGATATGTCCATTACCGTAATCATCCGCTTGGATAATGGACCCGTCTATCTTAAAATTGCTTAAAATATTGTACATTATCATAAGATAGTTTCCCCCTACTTAGATTAGTCAAAAATATTATACCATCCCAAATAAAAAAAGTCCAGCCTTTATGTTTAAATATTTATTTTTTATGATATAATAAATCCATTAGAAAGGACTGATAAGTATGAATTGTTTCAATCGATTTTTACGATATATCGCTATTGATACAGCATCCAATCCCACAAGTGCGACCCATCCTTCTTCTCCAGGTCAACTGATATTGGGACAACTTTTGGTAGAAGAACTACAGACACTTGGCTGTGAGAACATCAGACAGACTAAAGAAGGGTATGTTTATGCTACTGTTCCAGGCAATACAAACAGAAAAGTTCCAACCGTTGGTTTTATAGCCCATTTGGACACCTCACCTGATATGAGTGGAAAAGATGTTCATCCCCGGATTATTCCATCCTACGATGGTCAGGATATTCTTTTGAATGAAAAGGAAAATATTATTTTAAAAGTTTCTGATTTCCCTCATTTAAAAAACCGCCAAAATCAAACCTTACTTGTAACCGATGGTACTACCCTTCTTGGTGCGGACAATAAAGCAGGAATTGCTGAAATCATGGCACTGGCTGAAACATTAATGAAAAATCCGACCATCGAACACGGAAAAGTACAAATAGCATTTACACCCGATGAAGAAATAGGACAGGGCAGTGATTTCTTTGATATTCCGGCATTCGGAGCTGATTTTGCTTTTACTGTTGACGGGGAGGAGGAAGGATCCTTTAATTTTGAAAACTTTAATGCAGCAAGTGCCCATATTCACATTCATGGCAACAATATTCACCCCGGTTCAGCAAAAGGAAAAATGAAGCATGCCCTTTTAATAGCTCAGGAATTGCAGCAAATGCTTCCCGTCTTCGAAAATCCAATGTTCACGGAAAATTATGAAGGTTTTTACCATCTGAATGAATTGCAGGGTACAGTCGAGAACGCTAAGATGCATTATATCATTCGTCATCACGATATGGTGGCATTCAATAAACAGAAAACCCTGTTAAACAGCATTGTTACATTCCTTAATGAGAAATACGGAGCCGGGACATGTCAGCTCTTTATTACTGACAGTTATTACAATATGGCAAGTCTGGTTGAAAAGCGAATGGATATTATTGAACTGGCAAAAACGGCAATCCGAAAAGAAAATCTGCTTCCGATTATAAAGCCAATTCGAGGTGGTACGGATGGTGCCCGCCTGACTTTTGATGGTTTAATCTGTCCGAATCTCGGAACGGGAGGTCATAATTTCCATGGAAAATATGAATACATCACAAAAGAAGGAATGGAAAAGGCAGCTAATATCCTCCTTCATATTGTGGAAGAATTAAGCAAAGAAAAATAGGGAACTTTTCCCTATTTTTTTACATTTCTTTATCATTCATCGTATTTAATACTTCTTCAATAACGGGAGTGATTTTCGCAATCGTTCCATCAACAAACGGATTCATTAAATCAGCTGCTGCAACCAATCCCAGGAATGGTTTGCTTCCTCCCAATTGACATAATTTCAAATAACTTTCCCATGCTTCCTTTTTGTTTTCTTTTGCTCGGATAAAATACTGCAAAGCACACATTTGAGCTAATGTATAATCAATGTAATAGAAAGGAACTTCGAATATATGGCTTTGACGGAACCAATAACATCCCTTTTCCATAATCGGATTATCGTCATATACTTTATGGGGTAAGTATTTCTTTTCTATTTCACGCCATTTTGCTTTTCTTTCGTCGGGTGTTGCCTGATCGTTTTCATAGACAAAATGCTGGAACTCGTCCACAGCTACACCATAGGGAACAAACAGCAGGGCTTCTGATAAATGGCTGTATTTATATTTGCTTTCCTGTTCCCCGAAAAATTGCTTCATCCAGGGCCAAGCAAAGAATTCCATACTCATCGAATGAATCTCACATGCTTCCAGGGTTGGCCACATGTATTCAGGAACACTGAAATTACGTGATTGATACACTTGGAAAGCGTGTCCTGCTTCGTGGGTCAAAACATCGACATCACCACTGGTTCCATTGAAATTGGAAAAAATGAAGGGGGATTGATAGTTGGCAATATAAGTGCAGTATCCGCCACCTGATTTTCCTTTTTTTGCTTCCAAATCCAGCAGTTCATTTTCAACCATGTAATTAAAAAATTCAGCTGTTTCAGCAGACATTTCTGTATACATTTTGAGGGCTTCATTGACTAAATAGTCCCGATCGCCAATTGGTTTCGCGTTTCCACTTAGGAATTTTAAATTTAAATCATAGTATTTGAAATCCGGTAAACCCAACCGTTCCTGTTGTTTTTTGATTAATTTCTGACAGAGTGGAACTAAGTCAGTATAAACCTGCTTCCGGTAATTGGCAACATCCTTGCTTTGATAATCAGTTCGGCCCAGTCTCGCATATCCTAAATCAACAAAATTGGAAAAACCTAACGTTTTGGCTATTTTTGTACGGACTTTAACCAATTCATCATAAATCTGATCAATTTCCGCTTCATGTTCACCTAAAAAACCGGCAACAGCAAGTTGGGCTCTCCTTCTGATATTGCGGTCAGTTGATTCTGCAAAGGGACCCATTTGCGATAAATTGCGAATTGCTCCTTCAAAATCAATTTGGGCACTGGCCATCAATTTGCGGTATTTTGTTCCCAATTTGTTTTCCAGCACCAAATCTTCAATTATTTCGGGACGGAATGTCTTTAACTGAACAGCTATTTTATCAAACAGATACGAACCGTATTTTTCTTCCAATTGTTTTTTAAATTTAGATTGAAGCAATAACTTTCCTATTTCAACAATCCAACCTTCATATTCAGGCATGGCTTCATTAAAAAAGTCTTTTTCTTTTTCGTAAAATTCATCTGTCGTATCAATGCTGTTACGAATGGATGTAAGGGTGTACATTGTATCCACATCATTACGGATCCGATTGATTTCATCAATACACTGCACTTGTTCTGCAACTGTTTTACTCGCTTCAAAACGTTTTGTCAGCAGGTCAAACTGCTCTTTGATTTGCTTAAAATCAGGTCTGGTATAACAATACTCACTAAATTTCATCTTTTTCATACCTTTCTTCTTCTCCAATCCATTTCCTGAATGCAGTATGTTTATTTAAAAGGTGAAAAACAGCAACGCCAAAAATACTTACGACGACAAATTCACCAAGCATGGCAGTCAGTGTCACACTGAAGAAAGTCGGCCAGAAAGCATTCGGTGACAGAATAGCTATTTCAAAGCCAATAATAAACATCAAAAGGGTAGGATAAAGAGAAGCAATCACTAATTTTTTAGAACGACTAATCAAAATTACACTAATGGTCGTATGCAGGGTTCCAAACAAAACATCCATATAACCGAACGGACTGAAAAAATTGGCAACCATGCAACCGATTATTAATGAATAGCAATACTCTTTTCGATAAAAACAAAGCAAAACTAAGATTTCAGCAAATCGAAACTGGATTTCACCATAGGAAATCGGGGCCAGAAAAACGGTTAATGTGATATAAATAGCAGCAATCAAAGCTATTTTTACTACTTTTAAAATTGACATATACGCTCCTTGTTTTTTAGCGGATGGTTATGCAAGGTAACATCCTTTTTTTTATACTTCCTGCGGTGTTAAATTGATACGGTACAAAACAAATATATAAAACACAGATAACAGTATACCGTATAACGATATCATTTCCGGGAAAATCCATAACAGCCCAAAAGAAACGAGCGTCGGAACAACTGATGTGATGGCAGCAATATTGTAATATTCTTTAAATGTTTTTAAATTGCCGTTACGACGGAAAAATAACCAAAGAATTAAAATAATCATTGCTGGATACAGTAAGACCATCAAAATTGCATTAATGGTATATCTTCCCTGAATCGTAATGATGTAGATGTTCATGATGATTTCTGTTATTTCATTTCCAAATTCATCAATGTTTTGATAAGCAGTCATATCAAAGGTAACATCCTGGGAATATAATATACTCGCTGAAGTTTGATTGATGGGACGTTCTTCCCCTTCCAAATCATAAAGCGGAATTTGATAATCCAAATAAGTAGGGTTAAAAACCATTAAATAATCACGGACACTTGCTGAAGTACTGATATTAAAGTAATCAAAACGACTCACTTCATCCAATAACACCTGTAATTCTTCTGCTGTTTTGCTGCGCAGTGTTTCAAAATATCCTGTAACATCCAGGCCATTATCGGTAACTTTTGCGATATAGGTCAGTGTTGCAATCGTGCTTGCCTGTAATTTATCTTCTTCGCTTGCATTATCATCCAGTTCATATTCTTCATAGTAGTCATCTTTAATCGTGCTTACCTTTTTATTTACATTATTATAGGGGTCAAAAACAAAATGAACCCTGATATCTTCCTCTGCTTCATTTTGATAGCTAATGAGGTAATAATCAAATTCACCATCATCTACTTTGGTTGTTTTCAATTCGTTGTCTTCTATTTTAAACCCACTCGTTTTGATTGGATTATAATCAAAACTCGCTTGATCCAATTCATAAAAGGCGAGCAATTCCATCACATTTCCATCAATTAATTCCTGTTTTTGATTGGTCATGGTTATTTTATAGGGGGTAATAAGAATATATACCGATGCAATAAAAATTGCCAGAGCAATAAAAATACTCATATATCGATATTTTTTCATTTTGGAAGGGATAATAAAAGATTTTATAAATTCCATTTGATTTAACTCCTTGTCTAACTAATTTCTTATTTTACCATAATTTTTTGTATTTATCAATTAATATTTCCAATTCTTCGCTATCAAAAAAGAATGAAGATGTTTTCTTCATTCCTCATTGATAATATTGGTGACATCATAGCCAATTGCTTCTATTTGCTCTATAATTGTCTGATCAGAAAGAAAAGAATTGAGTTCAATTGTTGCAGTATTTAGTTCCAATGAAACAGTTGCTGTTTTTACCTGCGGTAAATTCTGCAGCAGATTGGTTACCCTCATCTGGCAGTGTTTACAGCTCATCCCTGTGATATGAATGATTTTTTTCATTTGTATAACCTCCATCCGTTCCCATTATAGTAAATAAAAACAGGCTTGTCAAGAAATGTGATTATTGGTCATATAAGCCATATGTCTGGTTGACATCCATAATAAAGATAATTCCTTTACCGGGATCATCGATATGAAAAAGATCCCGAATGGTTGAAGTGATGGTTTCAACCTGATCTGTTTTCGCAAGGATCATAATAATTTCTTTTTCCGGTTCAATTGCAATGTTGAAAATCTTTTTTGTTTCGTGGATTCCTGATCCCCGGGCGTTGATAATCGTTCCCCCGGTTGAACCGGCCTTAAATGCAGCATCCATAACCAAATCAGCATTACCCCGATCGACAATGGTAAATATCAGTTGATAATTCATTTTTTTATCCTCACTTTTTTTTATATTGGTTGATTTACACAGGACAGAACCCAAAACAGAAGCAAGTGGAAGGGAAAATGCAATTCCTTTTCCTTTTTTATGCATGTTCATTTCTTTGTAAATATGATGAAGGGCATCGGTCCCCAGTTTACTGGGTGCCCCCATTAATACAATATCTTTTGCTACACTGTCCAAACCTAAGATATGGAGGAATTTATTGCGGATTGTTCCCCGTCCGATAAGTGTTGTAGCACCCTGAATGTTTTTTTGGTGGGCAAGTTCTATTACCCGTTCCCCCAGATTCTGTTCAACAATAACACAAAATAGTTCAAAACAATCAAACTGTTCCATGGACAACCTCCTTTTTGGTTTTGATATAATAGATTAAACCCAATAATTGTATGGCAATTATCGGAATTAAAGCGACCAGTGCAATCATCCCAAATGCATCTTCCAAAGCCAGAATGTTATCTGATGAAGCCAGTCCCTGGGTAAAAGCGAGCATGAATGTTGCACACATCGGACCGGAAGCTACACCACCGGAATCAAAAGCAATCCCCACGAACAACCGCGGAACAAAGGGAAGTAAAATCATTACAATAATATATCCCGGTAACAGGATGTGCCATAACTGAAAGTTCGGGATGAAAATCCGCATTGTGTGAAGCAAAATTGCACATCCCATTCCCAAGGCAAGTGTTATAATAACAATTCTTCTCTTAATATAGGCATTGGTAACCGCTTCAATCTGATAAGTCAGAACATATACAG
>JAQUYJ010000037.1 GCA_028691905.1 Bacilli bacterium | reverse complement strand
GATTGCCATCATCAGTGCAGATAGCACTAGCGCTTTAGTCATGCGATTGCTGATGCTCCAGCCGACTACTTTTCTGCTATAGAGATCGATAACTCTCGCTAGGTAAAGCCAACCTTCAGTAGTAGAGAATAAAGATGATTTTTTTAGTGCAAACTTGGGTATTTATTGTTAGTTTGGTAGGTGCACTTTTGGTGGGCGGAGTTGCCGGCTTTTTTATATCAAGAAAGGTTTTCACCAATTATTTGGAAAAAAATCCACCAGTAAATGAAAAAATGATACGTGTTATGATGCAGCAAATGGGGAGAACTCCTTCTGAAAAGCAAGTTCGACAAATTATGGCTTCCATGAATCAACAAAAATAACAATTACAAAGGAGATAACATGATTCAAACTATCACAGCTCATCGGGGAGCTTCCGGATATCAACATGAAAATACAATCGCTGCTTTCCAAACCGCAATTGATATGAAAGCCAATGCGATTGAATTTGATGTACGTCGAAGTAAGGACGCAATTTATTATATTCATCACGATGAACATATCAATAATCAAAACTGTGAAAACCTGACTTATAAAGAAATTTGGACATTAGCTAAAGAAAAAGGGTATATCATTCCAACTTTAGAAGAAACACTTTTATTTTGTCGGAATCGAATTCATATGGATATTGAATTGAAAGAAGAGGGATATGAAATTGATTTAATCGCTTTTATTTTAAAACATATTGATAAAAATCAATTTTTTATACGGTCTTTCTTTGATGCGTCCATTCGCATCATTAAAGATCATTACCCCGAAATCACTGCAGGTCTTTTATTGGGAACGGGTGAGCCCAAACACGGATTTTTCACTCGCTTAACCGAACTCTTTCCTTTCTTTCGAATACGTCGAACAAAAGCGGATTTCGTCTCTCCGCATTACCGCTTATTGAAACTCTTCTTTGTAAAAAGAATGCATTTGTTACACAAGAAAGTATATGTGTGGACGGTTAATGATGAAACAGCAATGAAACAAATTCTTTTAGGGAAAAATGCAGATGGTATTGTTACTGATTTCCCGGATATTGGGTTGAAAATATTAAACAATTAAAAAAATGTCAATCACTGACATTTTTTTTATTACCCCAGGAAACTTTTGCTTCCTCGTGGTGAATCAATCTTTTAATATTGGATGTATGGCGAATTAATATGATTGTAAAAACGATAAATACACCGATAGGAAAGAAGAGGTTGAATTTTTGATTAATATTACTAAAACCATCCAATTGGATGGTTATCCAAACAGAAGTGATAAGAGCATAACTGGTTGAAACAAGTGAGCCCAAAGATACATATTTAAAGACATAAGTTACAATAAAAAACAAAATCAAACCAAACAAATAGAGGATCGGTGAATAAGCCAGAAATACACCTCCACCTGTAGCGACAGCTTTACCTCCTTTGAATCCGAGATAAATAGGGAAAGTGTGTCCCAAAACAGCTGCTACTCCATAAAGCATTGGGGAAAGAATACAATATTCCATTGAAATAATATTAAAATTAAATAACCCAACAATAATGAATCCTTTTATGGTGTCAAGAATATAAGCAATTATCGCATATTTTTTTCCCAGTACCCTACCGGTATTCGTTGCTCCAATGTTTTTACTTCCGTGCTGGCGTATATCAATTCCTTTCATTTTTCCAAGCAAGAATCCCCATGGAATTGAACCCAATAAATAGGAAAGGATGAGAAGAAGAAAACCGATTAGCATATTACACCTCTTTTATAATGGTATTATTATACTATAAAATTGCACTATTGGCAAGTAAATAAAATAATCAATCCAATAATAAGGATAAAAGAGCATGAAATAATCATTCAATAATTAAAGTTATATTGATTATTAATAATCATATTCATATATTATGTTTGAATATGATTAAAATGTATTTTATTTCTATTGCTTTTTATTAATCATTGTGATATAATAAATTATGATATATTTAAAATTTCAAAGAAAGGTCGTATTTTTATGAGTAAAACACGTTATACAGAAGATCAAATTCAAGTACTGCAAGGGTTGGAAGCTGTTCGCAAAAGACCCGGTATGTACATTGGATCATCGGATTCGCGCGGACTCCATCATTTGATTTGGGAAATTACCGATAACGCAATTGATGAAGTTTTAGCGAATGAAGCCAATCATATCCGTGTTATCATTCATAAAGCCAATAGTGTTGAAATTCAGGATAACGGCCGCGGTATTCCGATTGGTATGCATAAATCTGGATTACCTACTCCACAAGTCGTTTATTGCACCCTTCATGCCGGTGGTAAATTCGATGGATCGGGTGGTTATAAAGTATCCGGCGGCTTGCATGGTGTCGGTGCATCCGTGGTTAACGCGCTTAGTGAGTGGGTTGAATTAACGATTTATCGTGATAAAAAAGTATATTTCCAACGTTTCGAAAACGGTGGATCAATTATAAAAAAGCCAAAAATAATAGGAGATACCAAAAAAACCGGAACCACTGTTCACTTTAAACCGGATCCTTCAATTTTTTCCACCACAATAATTGATTATAAAACCTGTGTAGCCCGATTGAAAGAATCAGCTTATTTACTAAAAGGATTAACAATTGAATTAATCGATGAAAGAACCAATCAGCATGAAACTTTTTTATTCAATGATGGTATTGTAGAATATATTAATAATATAAATGATAAACGGGAGAATATACACGATCCTGTTTATGTCGAAGGAACAAACAGCGATATTCAAGTAGAAGCAGCGATTCAATATACTGCTCATTCTTATTCCGAAAATATTTTATCTTTCGTCAATAATATTCGCACCAAAGATGGTGGAACCCATGAGACCGGATTCAAAATGGGAATCACACGGGCTTTTAATGATTATGCCCGCAAAAAAGGATTGTTAAAAGAAAAGGATCCAAATATTGAAGGCATTGATATCAGAGAAGGAATGACTGCTGTATTATCAATTCGAATTCCAGAAAATCTTCTTCAATTTGAAGGTCAAACAAAAAACAAACTTGGAACTGCTGATGCAAAAACTGCTGTTGAAAATGTAATAGTTGAAAAATTGGGGTTTTATCTCGCCGAAAAAGGTGAAATTGCCAATCTTCTTGTTCAGAATGCAATAAAAGCAGCCCGTGTTCGCGAAGCAGCACGACAAGCCCGTGATAATGCCCGTATGATTAAACAAAAAGTTGGGAAACCGACTAATCTGGCCGGCAAACTGGCTCCAACACAGGAAAAAAATCCTGAACGAAACGAACTGTTTATTGTGGAAGGTGATTCGGCAGGCGGATCTGCCAAACAGGGACGGGATCGTAAATTTCAAGCAATTTTACCATTACGGGGTAAAGTAATCAATTCGGAAAAAACGAAAACGGATGAATTATTGAAAAATGAAGAAATAATGTCTATTATTTACTCTATTGGTGCCGGTTTTGGAAAAGAATTTAACCTTTCAAAATCCAATTTTAAAAAGATAATTATTATGACCGATGCTGATACGGATGGAGCACATATTCAGGTATTGTTACTGACTTTCTTTTTCCGTTATATGCCCGATTTAATTGAAAATGGCTACGTTTTTATAGCTTTACCCCCCTTATATAAGATCAATTTTAAAAATAAAATTGAATATGCTTGGACAGATGACGATTTAAAATTGAAAACAGCACAAAACAAAAATTTCACCATTCAGCGATTTAAAGGATTGGGTGAAATGAATGCAGAGCAATTATGGGATACAACAATGAATCCGGAAACGAGAACTTTAATACAGGTGAAAATCGAAGATTTTGCAGAAGCAGATGAGAGAATATCTGTTTTAATGGGGGATGATGTAGAACCAAGAAGAAACTGGATTGAAGCAAATGTTTCATTTGACTATGAAGATAACTTTACTTTGGAGGAGGTTGACTTAAGTGAGCAGGAATAAGAAAAAAATCACTGACATCATTAAAGATTTTGTCAATGAAAGCATTATTGAAGATAATCTGGAAAATCTTGTCGGTGAACGATTCGGTCGGTATTCCAAATATATCATCCAGGACCGAGCATTGCCTGATGCACGCGATGGACTCAAACCGGTTCAAAGAAGAATTCTATTTGCAATGTTTCGTTTGGGGATGTTCCACAATCGCCCTTATAAAAAATCAGCTAGAATAGTCGGCGAAGTAATCGGAAAATATCATCCTCATGGTGATACATCTGTTTATGATGCCATGGTTCGTTTATCCCAAAATTTCAAAATGCTGTTACCGTTAATCGACATGCATGGTAATAACGGCAGTATCGATGGTGATCCTGCTGCAGCAATGCGTTATACAGAAGCCAGACTGAGTTCTTATGCTGAATTTCTCCTCCAGGATATTAATAAGAAAACAGTGGGGTTTGTTCCGAATTTTGATGACGAAGAATATGAACCCACTGTATTACCAGCAAAATTTCCAAATTTATTAGCCAATGGTGCATCTGGTATTTCAGCTGGGTACGCCACAGAAATTCCTCCCCATAATATCGATGAATTAATCACAGCAACAATTTTTCGGATTAATCACCCCGAATGCTCTTTGGATGAAATAATGAACATTATTCAGGGACCCGATTTTCCGACCGGTGGAATTGTACAAGGTTTGGATGGGATAAAAGAAGCATATGATACCGGTAAAGGCAAAATCGTTTTAAAAGCCAAAACAGAAATCGTTGAAGAAAAAGATTTAATCAAACTAATTGTTTCAGAAATCCCTTATGAAGTAAACAAGGCTGTTTTGGTAAAAAGAATGAACGATGTATTTGTTGCTAAAAACATCGATGGTATTATTGATATTCGCGACGAATCAGATCGGCAGGGATTAAGAATAGTAGTGGATATGAAAAAGGATGCCAATCCCGAATATATTCGTGATTTTTTCTTTAAATCAACTGATTTGCAGATAAATTATAATTTTAATATGGTTGCAATATCGGATAAACGTCCTGTATTAATGGGATTACTGTCGATACTGGATGCTTATATAGATCATCAAAAGGAAATTTTGACCAATCGAAGCAATTTTGAATTAAAAAGCTCGCAAAAGAGGTTGCATATTGTTGAAGGTTTGATATCCATGACATCTATTTTGGATTCTGTTATAAAAACAATTCGTAATTCAAATAATAAAAAAGATGCAAAAGAAAATTTGGTTTCGACCTACAGCTTTTCAGAAGAGCAAGCAGAAGCAATCGTTATGCTGCAACTGTATCGTTTAACGAATACCGATATTGTAGCATTGGAAAACGAACAGCAATTACTTAAGTCTAATATATCCTTCTTAAATGATATTTTATCCAATGAAAATCTATTATTGGATCTAATTAAAAAAGAATTGCTCGCAACATTAAAAGTACTTACTACACCACGCAAAACGCTAATAGAGCATAAAATTGAAGACTTGGTAGTAGAAGTCAAAAAACTAATTCCCAAAGAAGATGTTTACATTCTCATCACCAATGATGGTTATATTAAACGAATGAGCCCTAAAAACTATAAAACAGATGAAGAAACAAAATTAAAAGAAGAAGACATTGTCATTGCCACGTATAAGGCAACTACTTTAGATACTTTGCTATTGTTTACTGATTTGGGTAATTATGTATACTTACCAATTCAAGATATTCCCGAAGTAAAACATAAAGATTTTGGATATAATGTCAGTACACTTGCAAATATTGAAGCGAGTGAAAAAATCATGTTTAATATTGTCATAGATGATTTTGAAAAAGAGCGTTATATATTGTTCACTACAAAAAACGGCCTAATAAAACGAACACCAATTAAAGATTTAAAAGCAACCCGTTATTCCAGGGCGTTAAAAGCAACAAAGATCAGAACCAACGATCGTTTGGTAAGCGTCGATATCGAAAATAATCTTTCCACAGAAGTATTAGTAATTACAAAAGAAGGCTATATGAATCGATATAATGCTGATGAAATAAGCATTATGGCACCACCATCTTTTGGTGTCAAAGCAATTGAAACAAAGAATCGTCCTTCTGATGAAATTATTTGCGGTCGTTATATCAATTCAAAAGATCTTATCGTCTTATTAACTTCCAAAGGAGCAATTAAGCGAATGGTTCCCGATGAAGTAGTAAAGGGCAGAAAGAATAATGTCGGAAAGCAATACATTCAACCAACAAAAGGAAACCCAACTTTAATCGTCGATGCCGATATCATCCATAAAGCTAATGCAAATATTGATTTGGATTGCTATTTGGGAGGAACAAAAGGATTTCAAAAAATCGAATTTGCTCTTTTGAAAAATGCAACAGCCCAATCTGGGAAAAAAATCGCAATTACGAATATAGGCACCCCGCAAAAGTTTTTAATTGCACGAAATAACAATGATATTGAATAAATACCCCCTCTGTGAGAAGATTATTTTTAAAAGGGTATACCTTTATTAATTAATTTTCTCACAGAGCGCCTTATTAAAGTGAAGGAAGTGGATTACATGAGTAGTGTTAAAAATTTAAATCGGTTTATCGTTCCAAATGATGTAATTTTAGCTTTGACAAAAATATATGAACAGATAGGAAAGAATGATTATTATCGATCTGTTGTCAGCAATGATATTGATCGCGTCATTGAGCAGACCGTTGCCAGAGATGCTTATTTCTTGGCTAAGCTAATAGAAATCAACATTAGCGATTCCAGAATGCGTTTGATTATTATGAAAGATTCCACACCAAGAACAAAAGAAGAATCCGTTCTTTACAACATCAAGGATCTGTTACGTACTATCCAATCAAAGCATCAGGGAATGCTTACCCAAAGCAATGATTTGGTAAATATGATTAATTATCTCGTTCCAAATCAGAATATTAAATATGATTTTGTTCATCCGGATAAAAAGAGTCTGTTGCAAAGTCAAAATATGAAAAGTAAACGGATTATGATAGATGAATTAAATGAAGAAGTGCAAATGCATATTCAAAAAAACACATATGAACCAATTTTATTAAATCTTCATTTTTACATTGATTTTATAAATATTAATCCTTTCACAACAAATAATGATTTGGCAGCGTATGTATTTCTTTATTTATTGCTTTTAAAAACGCACAACTATTCTTTTCAATTTGTCAGTTTGTTCGAACTGATATACAATCAGAAAAATGAATTCCATGAAGAATTAAAAACAGCCAGTTATAATTGGAATGAAGGCTATGCTCAGACTCTTGGTTTTGTAAGAATTATGATGGATCTTATAATAAAGAGCTACAAGAAAACAGAAGCGATCATTCTTGTTTATGAAAATGATATAAGTATTAAAAAAGCAAACAATATAGAAAACACCATTTATAAATTACCAGAAATTTTTACAAAAGAAGATATAAGAATGATTCATCCATACGTATCAGAATCCACTATTAACAGAGCTTTATTAAAATTACGGAAAGAAAAAAGAATAAAGCCTCTAGGTAAAGGAAGAACAGCAAAATGGATAAAAATATAATCACCCAAGGGGTGATTTTTTCTTTTGTAATCCTTTTGTTTAAAAATTGAATTAAGTTATCGATGTAAGAAGTAAAATGGATTAGAGCGCAAAATAAAGGCCTTATTTAGAGAAAACAGAAGGTACAGTTCGTATAATTGTTTTATATAGAAAAAATCGGGTATATTATTTGATTCATTTTACTTCCTATAATGTATATTATGTATCATATAATATATATAAGTAATTTGCTTATTAAATATACGAATGTGTAAATGTGTATTAATGATGATAAATTTGGTGTAATAAGGGAATTTTGGTGAAATCATTCCATTATCATGGGATTTTATCGATTTTCTGCATTTTTTAATGATTAAGTAAAAAAAATAAAAATAAAAAACGCAAATAAATATATTCACGTTTTCTTTATGAGCACGTTTATACTAAAAAATGGGGATAACTGGCCTATAAATGCTTGTTTAACCATTTTAATATATCTTGATATACATCTTCTTTGTTGATTTCATTTAACATTTCGTGACGACCGCCCGGATATAATTTAAATTCTACATCCATCATACCAGCTTCTTTATATACATCATATAATTTTTTTGAGAGTTTACCTTGGCCACCAACCGGGTCTTCTGCACCGGAGAATAAATACATTGGTAAATTCTTGGGTATGATTTCAAAATTTTTATTAATGGTTTTAAAGCCATTGGATAAATCTTTGAAATAAGAAACTGTAAATAATTGTCCACAATATTCATCTTTTACATATTGATCCACAATTTCCTCATCGCGACTCAGCCAATCAACTTTTGTACGATTGGGTTTAAATGGCTTATTAAAAGGACCTAACGAAAGATTATCCATTAATTTACTTCGATATCTTCTTCCTTTACATTTGGTTATCAGGGAAGCCAAAAAATATCCAACATTTATTAATAACCCCTTATTTAAAGCACTGCCCGAAAATATGGCACCATTAATATCATTACCGTGCATTTGTACAAAACGCTGTAAAACAAAGGACCCCATTGAGTGCCCAAGAATGAAAACCGGCAATTCGGGAAATTTATTTTTTACATATTCTGAAACTGAAAATAAATCGCTGACAAGTATTTCAAAATTATCTATATCAGACATGTATCCCATATTTTCCATAGATTGCAGTGTTAAACCGTGACCTCTTTGATCATACCCCACAACAATGAAATTGTTTGCTGCCATATATCGGGCAAATCCTTCATAGCGGGTAATGTGTT
>JAQUYJ010000036.1 GCA_028691905.1 Bacilli bacterium | reverse complement strand
TTCACCGGTAAGGATGATATCAATCGTATCCCCTTTGGAGCGAAAGGTTCCCCGCTTTAAATCATAGTCATTACGTTCATATTGCATATTGATTAATTTCATGAATAACTGTTCGCGGTTAATTTTCTGCCCTCTCTTTATTATAAGAAGATTCTGCCGATAGTCCTCCGGGTCTCCAATTCCATAAATACAGGAAACACTGCTTACTACGATGACGTTTTCTTCTGTCAATAAACTGGAAACAGTACTGTGCCGCATTTGGTCAATATCATCATTGATGCTCGAATCTTTTTCAATATAGAGATCTTTACTAGCTACATATGCTTCCGGTTGATAATAATCATAATACGATATAAAATATTCAACGTGGTTATGAGGAAAAAAGGCCTTTAGTTCACTGTATAATTGTCCAGCCAACGTTTTGTTGTGAGCTAAAACCAGTGTATTTTTATTTGTGTTGGCAATCACATTGGCAATCGTATATGTTTTACCCGTTCCCGTTGCCCCAAGCAATGTTTGATAACGAATCTTTTTTTCCACATTTTCGGTTAATACTCGAATGGCTTCGGGTTGATCCCCTGTTGGGTGGTATTGACTGACTAATTGAAACATAATATACCCCTATTTATGATATTTTTGATGGTGAATTATCGAGAAAGCACGATACAGTTGTTCGAAAAGCATCACCCTTATCATCTGATGAGGAAACGTTTGTTTTCCGAAAGACAGTGCATAATTGCTGCGCATACTTACTTCGTTGCTAAGTCCATCCGATCCTCCGATAACGATAACGATATTACTGTTTCCGTACGTTATTCTTTCTTCAAACAGATGAGCGAGTTTTTCACTTCCGATATTCAAACCATTTATTTCCAATGTAATTACGTAATCCGATGATTCGATAGAAGAAAGAATCAACAGTCCCTCTTTTTCTTTGTTTTTGTTGATATCGGATGTTGTTTCTTCCTTTATTTCTATAACATGGACTGGAATCCATTTATTCAATCGCTTTTGGTATTCTGCTATGGCATCAATCCAATACGTCTCTTTCAGTTTACCGATGGCAAGAATTTTAATCATCATTTTTCAATTCCACCATCTCTGTTGCCTGATATTGGTAAGCCACCATTATTTGTGGGATAAATTCTCCATCCAAAGCATTCAATACCGTGTCAACGGCTAGCTCCTCGCTGTTGCAATCCTCACTTAAATGAGCCAATATAATGGTTTTTACTTTTCTTGCAGATACAATTTCTCTTACAATCTGACTGCAGACCAAATTTGACATATGGCCTTGAATAGAAAATATCCGTTCTTTCAGCGACCAGTGACGATCACTGTTTGCCAACAGCTCGATATCATGATTGGATTCAATAACCAGTGCATCCACCTTTTTTAATAAATCCAGGTAAGGAATCGGTAAAAATCCGGTATCGGTAATATATCCCAGCGTTTTCTTATTATTGGAACAAATCAATCCTAAACAATCGACATCATGGGACAGTAACAAAGTGAAGAAAATAAAATCACGGAATACATATTTTTTATTCGCTTCAATATAATGAAACTTCATTCCTTCGCATTTATCCTTGATTGCTGAGGGTGCATTGTCCAGGCTTCCTTTCTGGATATAGACTACGGCATTGGTATGTCTGGCAATAGTGGGTAAATATTTTATATGATCGGAGTGATTGTGGGTAATAATAATTACATCAATCTGTTCCAGAGGATAAGAAACTCTGTTTTTTGCTTCTTTCAATGAAATCCCAGCATCAATTAAAATTTTGGTTTCCTTCGTTTCAATGTATGTCATATTTCCTTTTGATCCACTGGCAATAATCTGAAATTTCATGTTTTATTCTTCCTTTTCTACTGTTTATTATACCTTTTTTTTCCCTGTTATTCAAGGTAAATATATGAATAAGAAAAATGGTACCGATACGGCACCATTCATTCGTTATTGTTAATCTGAATCAGCGGGATTTTCAACATATCGTAATTGCTTATAATATGTATCAATTTGATATTGGAAAATCGAAGCAAATTCATCATTGGTATTAAGGGTATTGTCTGCAAATACTACTTCATCAGAAATATCACGTAATGTTTCAAACAAGCGAATAGAATAATAGTAATTGCCGGTCAATTCAGTACGAATCGGGCTGAAGTAAGTTGTAATACCTTTTTTAATTAATGTAGTAAGAGCGGTTGTAGCATCATTTTCTACATATAATAATACTTGTTCTTTTGTTGGAATAGGAGCAACCTGATCTGTTCCGCTGACGGAAACAGTTGCCCGATTGGTTGTTGAAGTATTGACATAAACATGATAACCGAATTCTGTTACTAGATAGTTGGCAAATGTCTTATCATAAATAACAATATCTTCGCCGAATGTGTTGGTAGTAAGGGCATTGTCCCAAATTTCTCGCACTGCATCTTCAAACGGATCAACCATTACGCCAGCAGTAGTTGTCAATGCTTCATATTTGATTTGGAAATTCAATGTTTTTGCTTTGGAATATAAATAGTCTTCACTGTCAACCAGTACCCAATCTGTTGCTGCTGACCAAACCGGTTGTGAGGCTGCATCCTGCGCAAGTGTAGCAACGAAACGGGGAGCATTATTGTATTCTTCAACAATAGTTGTACTTAATAAACTGCTGAATTTGCTTGGCATAGTTGTAGCAAGACGATTTAATACGTTATCATACAATTCTTCAGCAACTTGAGTTTCATATACGGTCCAATCAACAGGATCAACATTTTTGCCGTCTTCATCGGTCTTATAAATCAAAAGGTGCATTCCGTTTGCAGAAAGAAAATCATTATATGTTTCATTCATTTTGGGACTATAAATAGTATCCCAAATGGTTTCCACATCAGTAATAGCGTCTTTATAGTTAGAAACAATTTCCTGACGCAAAAAGTACAATTTCAATTCATCGGTATTATCCACTTTATAATAATCGCGTAAGAAGTTTTCCCAACCATAACTTACGCCATATCCGGATTCATAATATCCATTGGCTTTAAAGTTTTCTTTGATGTCAGCAACCTGATCTTCGATATCTTTCCATTCATCTGCATCTAAAACAGTTCCTTTTGTATCCGGACCATTGTATTGATAGATGGTGTTATATTCTGAATATAATAAATATTCTCTGGTAAAGAAATCCACACTTGCAAGCAATCCATAGAGACGGCTTAATTTTGCAAATAATTCATCCGCTGTAAATGTCTTATCACTCAAAGATGCAACATCTGTTTTGCTTTCTTTTTTGGTGGTTACGTGGCTGGTGTAATAAGTGCCTTTATAATTGGTTTCAAATTTACTGTCATAAATAGTGAATTGATGTTCAGCACGTAACTCACCCATTTCTGCGCCAATTGCTGCGGCAGTTACTTTAGAATCGATAATTTTCTCAATTATTTCATCAGCTACAGCGTCTTGAGCAACTGGGTCTACATAGTCAATTTTAAACACCAGGTAATAACTTCCTGAAAAACTTTTAGGATTGACGGAATATGTTTTTAATAATTCAGCATTATCACTGTTATAGGCATCCAATCCTTTAATATAAGGAACCATTCCAGAAGTAGTACTGCTGGCAATGGCAGTCAATTCCGCATTTGTATAATAGAATAAATTTTTAAGGGAATCTTCATCGCTGTCGAGCGTGGTATTGAAAATAATTTCACCGGCAACTGTCTGATATTGATCGGATCCTAAATATTGATTATCATTGGGATCCGCATTGGGATATCCCGAAACTTTATAACTGAATTTATTATTATATAAATCAATAAAAGCTTGTTTGATTTCTTCAGCAGTTAAGGCAACATCAGTCGCTCCCCAAACCCAGCAGGCTTGATCAGAAGCGTTTTTGCCGATTTCAATTCCGAGTTGTGAAAGCGCAACTTTTGCTTCATTCAGTGTTGAATAATTGATAATAACGGTCCAGTAACTGGTTGTATAATTGCTGTCATAATATTTTTCAATATCTTCAGCAGTAATGGTATCATCTTCAAATGTGTCTTCGTCATCTTCATCGTTATTGCTAATCGACTCTTCATATGCTTTTACCAACTCATCTCTCGTATATGCTTCTTTTGCAAGAACCAAACGATAGTAATCATCTATTTCATCCTGATTACGTAACCCCTGCCCCAAAAACATCGATTGTTCCCAGTCGGTGATTGTTTTGTCATCATCTGCTACAACACCGGTTCTACCATTGGGGAAAATAGCTGTCTCAATTTCATCAGCTATTTCTTGAGCAGTTACAGCATCCAAATAACTTACATCATTGGCATTTTTAGTAACGGATAATAAATATTCATCTACCATACTTACTAATGTAGCGATACCTTTTTGATTTCGTAATTCGCTGTACATTTCGTTATTTTTTATAACGATATTTCCTTTTGTGAAATAATCATCATCTGAATTAGAAATCCAGGGTACACTTTTCTCTTTCGAAAAGATGGTACAGGATACTGCCACTATAATTATTACCACAAGGGCAATGATTAATGGCAAGGTTTTTCTTATAATTGCTTTACTATTCATTTTCTTCACTCCTTGATTACTATTTTGTCAACAATATAATCATACCACTTTTTCATTCTTTTTACAACAAAAATTTGTTTTTTTTTAGTAAGTAATGAAAACGATATTTTCACTTTTTTTGAATGATTAATACTCTATCAAATCCGACTTAGATTTATCTTAAAAAGAATAGAGTCTCCTCTATTCTTTTTTATTGAAATCAGGAACATAAAATGTTCTTCGGTCGAAAGCAATGATTGGATTGGTATACTCTCCCTTGGCTGTTTTTTCTATTTCTTTTTCAAGAGAAGCCATTCTGGAATCTGTCAGATCAAGAAAATGGATTAATGCAGCTTCTGCAACAATCGGTTCTTTGGGAGAGCCATATTCCATTTGCCCATGATGGGATAAAATGATATGAACCAGTGTAATCAGTTCATCTGTCCCCCCATATCCCAAACTGTTTCCGATTGCCAATACTTCATGAGCACCTATACTGATGTGACCCAACAGTTTTCCTTCCTTGGTGTATTCGGTTCCTTTGGGGCCACTCAATTCAATAATTTTTCCAATATCGTGAACAATTATTCCCGCATATACCAAATCTTTATCCAGATAAGAGTACAGTTTCAAAAAAGCGTCACTCAATGTCAGCATGGAATAAATATGATATGCCAGTCCCGAGAAATAATTGTGATGAACATTCACAGCAGCAGGGTATAAAAAGAAATTTTTATAATGCTTTTTAATTACTTCAATCGTAATATTTTTGAGTTTTTCATTGTCGATTTTCTTCACATAATCTTCAATAATATCCTGTAACTTCCGAACATCTATTTTCGCATACTCATAAAACGCACTCAAATCAATATCATCTTCTTCGTTGACCAAGCGAATGTCTGTAATATTAAATTGCATTTTCCCCTGATAATCTTTCATTTTTCCGGATGCAACATATACTTCTCCCGCTTTCAGCTTCGAACGAATCTCTTCATGAAAAGCCCAAATTTTTGCTTCAATAGTATCTTCACCATCAAAAGCCAAAAAAGAGGCATAATCAGCATTGGAATTGGTTTTCTTGATTTGGACATCATGAAAGCGTAAGATTAAAGTGGCATCTTCACCCGGTGAAAAATCTTTAATCTTTTTCATTCTTTCCTCCCAGTCCGTATTTGTCATCCAATCCGAAAATATAGTCAAGATAAACCTGATGCAGTTTCTTGCTCAGTTCCATTTTATCTTTTTGCGGATTGCCCAGGTAATTGACTTCCTTCAGCATTTCCAGATTTCGATCAACCATTTTTTCAATGTCATTTTTAATCTGCTGTTCCTTGTTGATTCGTTCCATTTCTGCCAGGCGACGGTCTTTTTCCTTTAATAACTGATCCTGTTCATTCAGTCGGCGCTCCAACATATCCAGGCGATGTTCGGTATAGTCTTTTAATACCTGTCCCTGGCGATGCAGACTTTGTTTCATTTCTTCTTCATTTTTAGCATCCACAAGGGTTTGATATTCCAGATTTTTTTCAACGGTTTCCAGTTCCACATTCATGGCAGTCGGCTTATTTTTTTCAACTACATCCTGGACCGGATAATCATAATTAATCTGGTCTTCAACCGTATTAATCTGTTTTTCACGCAATTGATTGATAACGAAAACTTTAATGATATCATAATCATTCTCTAATTCCTTAGCTAAAACCAAAGCGATTACCTGATCCAATATTTGAATTAAAAACGGACCGCTTTCTCCTTTTGTCAGTTGGAGGATGTCTTCCCCTTTAAAAGCCAAATCATCAACATGATGAATTAACAATTCCTTGTATGCTTTGATAATCTTTTTGGTTTTACGCTTTGTTTTCTTTAAAAAGGCATTTATTTTGTTGGCAAGTATACAGATTTCTTCCCCATTGGCAAACAAATCCAGTGATGAATAATTGGATTTGGGATTTCCCATTGTTAAATGAAATGATTTTTGGAAGCGGTCTTTATTTTCTGCTAAATCCAATATATTGTCGGGAATGGTTTCCTGCGTAACACAGGCTGCCAACAGGAATTCTTCCCAAGTCAATGTCTGAAAACGACGGTTCTGGTGCTTTAAAACACGGTCAAAAGGAGTCATATACTTATATAATCGCGAATATACCAACAAATCCAGTGCTTTTTTATAGTATTTCCCCTGTACCATTTTTCTTAATTCTGAAATCATTCTTTTCATTTCCACATTCGCAAACAATTTTGCTTTGGAACGAATTGCACTGCTTACATTTGCCTGCATTTTAAAATTTAGTTCACTTACCAGGCGGAATGCCCGTAACATACGCAAAGGGTCATCTGCAAATCTTGTTTTGGGTTTTCCGATTGTTTTAATCATTTTTTTACGGATACTCTCATACCCGTCATAAGCATCTGTCAGTTTACCGCTGTGGGACATAGCAATTGCACGGATAGTAAAATCACGGCAGGCTAAATCATCCAATAATTTTTTGGAATAATGAATTTGCATTGGTCCTTTTTTATCTTTATGGTCTTCGATACGAAAGGTAGAAAGATAAAAATCGTAACCATAATAAGCAAGTTTAATAAGGCCGGAATCCGCTTCTTCTACCTTGGTAAATTCAAAAATCCCTTTAATGGCGTCCGGAGTGGCACTGGTGTTTATTTCAATATCCTCGTAACTCATGTTTAAAATAATACTGCGGACTGCATCGCCAATAAAATAAGCTTCATAGCCGTTGCTAATCAAGATTTTTAAAATTTCTTTGCCTTTGTTCAAATAATCTTCCATTATCTCACCTTCTTATCGGTACCCTTCTTTTATTATTATACAACAGTTTAGTTAAAATTTCTATATATTTCTTTTTTTTCTTGGATTTTACCTATTTTTCTATTATAATGAAAGGGGTGATAACTATGTTTGTAATTCCACATTCCCATTCCTGTGAGCAGGAAATTAAAAAGAGTCGTTTCATCTGTCACCTTTTCCCCGTTGATACTGTGGAAGATGCACAGATGGTTCTGACTCACGTTCAAAACAAAATGAAAGATGCTACTCATCATGCTTATGCTTATATTATCGGTAAAGATGGGGCTTTGCTTCGCTATAATGATGATAAAGAACCGAGCCAAACCGCAGGAGTAGTCATATATGATGTCTTAAAACGGCAAAAATTAACCAATATTATCGCCATTGTGACCAGATATTACGGCGGAATAAAATTAGGGGCCAAAGGTCTGGTCCGAGCCTATGGCTCATCGGTTGCATTAGCACTGGAAACTGCTGAAAAAATCCCTTTAACGACCTTTGTTGAGCTTGAAATTCACACAAGTTATGCTTTTGTTGATATGATTTTAAATTACATGCAAAACCAACAGTTAATCGAAAAAATATTTTTGGATTCTGTTGTTTTACGTTTTCGCATTCCCGAAAATGATTTTGACTGTATTCAATCCCATATAATAGGATTGACAAACAATCAGGTACAATGCATGAAAAAAGACGACTCTACCCAAAAAATAAACTCAATTTTCAAAACCGAACCATAACCCCGTTAAAAAGGCCTAAAAATTGCTTTTTAATCGTTTTTTGCCCATCACATGATAAATAAGTTACCTCAACTCCCATCACCATTAGAAAGCGAATTTGAATTATTAAAATTTTGTCAAAAATCGCTTTTTTTTCTTGCCGTCAACTGGCCCAATCCCCCCATTTGTATTGACTTTTTTTCGCAAAAAGTGTATATTAAACTTATAATATTGTTTTAGAAAGGAGAAATTTATGAGTGTATTGGTTTGCGAAAATTGTTCCAAAATATTGCAAAAAAAAGAAATAATCAAAAATTTCTCCTATAATTTTTTAGAAAACCAAGTGTATGCCATTTTGGGAAAAAGCAATTCAGGTCAAAATGAACTTTTAAACTTAATAACAGGGCGAATCATGCTTACAGAAGGCCAGATTTTCCTTGATGGGCTCCCTTTTGGCAACCATCACCGCCATATCAACAAGATTTGTTTCATTGCCAGTGATATGCGCTTTTCCGGACAGACAAACATATTGCAAATATTTAAAATGATGGCTTCTTTTTATCCAAATTGGGACTCTTATTATGCTTATGAGTTATTATTGCACTATAATATTAAACATCATACTGCCTTTAAGCAATTGACAATCAATCAAAAAACGATTTTAATCGGTATTTTAGGATTGGCCAGCCGAGCAAACATTACTGTCTTCGATAATCCAATGGAAAGCGTCGATTTAAAAGACCGCTACGATTTTTTCAATTTTTTGTATCAGCACCAGGGTAAATATCCCCGCACTTTTATTCTTTCCACCAATCTAATCGATGAAATTGATTATTTGG
>JAQUYJ010000035.1 GCA_028691905.1 Bacilli bacterium | reverse complement strand
CGGACCACATTGAAAAACAAAGATATTGATAACATAGAAATTCTGGATAGTTTCTCCTTTTTTGAAATACCAAAAGATAAATTGGATGAAGTTATTTTTGCGTTTTATCGCCCTATAAATGGCCGTAAAATTAACATTGAAGAAGCAAAAGAAAGAAAGAAAACTTCGAATTATCCGGAGAAGAAAGAACGCTCCCGAAAAACAAATTCCTATAATAAAGCAGGAGAAAATGCTCCTCACAAAAGATCATATAGTTCCAGAAAAACAAGTAAATGACTTGTAAAAAAAAAGAGATTAAGGTAAAATACTAAAGAGAGGTGATACTATGGAAAAAGAAAAAATTCTTTTTACTTCCGAATCTGTTACAGAGGGCCATCCGGATAAAGTTTGCGATCAGATAGCAGATGCCATATTAGATGAAATATTAAAAAAAGATCAAAAAGCCAAAGTGGCTTGTGAAGTGTGCGTAACAACCGGTCTCGTATTGGTTATGGGCGAAATCACCACTACAGAATATGTTGATGTCCAAAATGTAGTCAGAGATACGGTAAAAGGAATCGGCTATGACCGTGGTAAAATAGGATTTGATGCTGAAAATTTAGCTGTTTTAGTTGCCATAAATGAACAGTCACCCGATATCGCTCAAGGAGTTCGTGACGGGGAAGGTGCCGGAGATCAAGGCTTGATGTTTGGTTATGCGACAGATGAAAATGATGCCTATATGCCTACTCCCATCATCCTGGCCCATCAATTGACAAAAAAATTAACAGAAGTCAGGAAATCAGGTGAACTTGATTTTTTAAGACCCGATGGAAAGAGTCAGGTCAGTGTTGAGTACGAAAATAATACCGTCAAGCGAATAGACAGTATAGTAATTTCTGCCCAGCATAATGAGGCTGTTACTTTAGAGCAATTAAAAAAAGGGATTATTGATAAAGTCATTAAAAAAGTAATTCCTTCCGATTTATTGGATGAAAATACCAAATTCTATATTAATCCAACCGGCCGTTTTGTAATTGGCGGACCGAAAGGTGACTCTGGCTTAACTGGAAGGAAAATAATTGTTGATACCTATGGTGGGTATGCCCGTCATGGCGGAGGTTCTTTTAGTGGAAAAGACCCAACCAAAGTAGATCGAAGCGGTAGCTATCTTGCCCGTTATATAGCAAAAAACATTGTAGCAGCCGGATTAGCAAAACGGATTGAAATTGGACTGAGTTATGTAATTGGCATGAGTGAACCAACATCAATCATGGTGAATACTTACCAAACCAGCTTATTGTCTGACCAGGAAATCATTGCAATCATTCGTAAGCATTTTCTTTTAACACCACTTGATATCATTAATCAATTTCAATTACGAAGACCTTTGTATCGTCAGGTTTCCAATTATGGCCATTTTGGTCGAACGGATCTGGATTTACCTTGGGAAAAACTGGATAAAATAGAAATGTTAAAAGCATATAAAAAATGATCAGATCTGATCATTTTTTATTTTACATCCCTGAAAATATTGTAATAAACGCATTCTTTTATCTATTTCATTCATTACTACCAGTTTTTTTGTTGTCCATTCAGGAGCGATTAAATCTCTTTGTGGAGCATCACCACTCAACCGATGGATGACTATGTGAGATGGCAACAGCGCTATTTGTTCGCAGACAATATCCACATATTGCTGTAATGTCAGTAGGGGAAATGGATTCTTTTGATATTGATTACCAAAGATTGTATTTTTTTGGACGAAAAGAGAATGAATTTTTATTCCCTGAATAGGAAGATTTCGTAAATAAAAAACAGTCTCAAGCATATCGTTTTTTGATTCATTTGGTAAACCATTTATGATATGAACAATAACATCAACCTGTATTTGATGTAACTGCATTACTATATTTTGAAAGAGGGCAGTTGGATAACCACGGTTGAAGGATAAAGCAGTATTATCGTGAATCGTCTGTAATCCCAGTTCTACCCAAATATCTATTTTTTCTCGCAGTTTTTTTAATAAGAGCAATACTTCACTGTTGATACAATCCGGTCGGGTAGCAATACTCAAACAAACAATATCCGGATGCAAAGCGATTGCTTCATTAAATAATTGTTCCAGTTTTGCAATCGGACCATACGTGTTTGTATTGGCTTGAAAATAAGCTATATATTTTGCATTCGGCCATTTTTCATGAATCTTAGTTGAAACTTTTTCAAATTGTACAGCAAGTGCATCTTCTTTCCTTCCTGCAAAATCGCCACTTCCCTTTTCAGAACAAAAGAAACATCCCAAATGCGAAATGGTTCCATCACGGTTAGGACAGTTAAAATTCCCATTTAATGCAACCTTAAATACCTTGCTTTTGTACTTTGTTTTTAAATACTGATCAAGATTATAAAAACGATGCTGCTTTGTTTGAAATTCCATTTTTCATCACCTATTATTAGTATAACAAATAATAAACAAAGTGTAAATGAAAAAAGAGTTGATAAAACAAGGGAAAATAAGGTATAATAATTGCTATAGAGGTTTATAGCAATGAAAATGAAAATAATTGTCGATAGTACATTTAATTTGATTCCATCCTTTGTGAAAGAAAATCATATCGATGTTGTTCCTTTGAATATTATTATTGATCACAAGAGTTATCTGGATATGCAAGATATTTCAGTTGATGAAGTAATGAAAGCTTTCAATGATGGGAAAAAAGTTGGGACAAGTCAGCCCAGCCCACTAGCTTTTATCGAAAAGTTTTCCAAGGCTGAAGCAGATGGATACGAACATATTTTATGTATGACCCTTTCTTCCGGTGTCAGTGGAACCTTTCAGGCTGCTATGATAGCAAAGGCAGAATACAAAGGTAAAATTGAAGTTGCTGTTATAGATACTCTATCTGCTGCAATCGGAGCTGAAATGCTTGTTGATATAGCATTGCTGTACAAAGAAGAGTCATTCCATCAATTGGTGGAACGATTGGATAAGGTAAAAAAGCAAATTGGGATTTATTTATCGATGCAAAACCTAAATTCGCTTCGGATTTCCGGCAGATTGAATCGTGTGAAGGCGACTATAGGCAATTTATTACATGTGAAACCAATAGTCGAAGTGGCAGAAGGCGTACTGTCTATTAATTCGAAGATGCGGACAGAACGACAGGTTTTGGAATGGATGATTAACCGAATCAAATCCGATCTAAAAAATGTTTCTACTGCAAAATATATTTATGTTTCACACATACATGCCAATGAACGCCTGCAAAGATTGTTACAGTATCTAGAGAAAGAATTTCCAACCATTCCCATTAAAATTAGAGATGGCATTTCATCTGTTATTGCAGTCAACATCGGTTATGGCGGAATCGGGATTGCCTGGGGTTATGAATAATTTATAATATGAATAATTTGACATTATTCCATTTATAAAGTATACTATAAATGTGCCTGGAAAGTGCGCGATTTTACAAATATGCGAACCGAACGGTATTATATTGGGAATTAAGGCAATTTCATTGTTGAACGCTTAGAACCCTGTTTTAAGAATCCTACGATTTTGCAATAAGCGATTCCCACCATTGTGAAATGATTGGTTTCACATAGTAATAACGGCTTTCTGGGTTTATTTTAAAAAAGTGATACATATCACTTTTTTTATTAGTCAGAATCGATTAAGAAAACTTAACAATTCATTTGTTTTATGATATAATATAGAATAGAAAAGAGGTCATTTATGAAAGTTAGAAAAGCTGTCATCCCTGCAGCAGGCTATGGAACCCGTTTTTTGCCTGCAACAAAAAGTCAACCTAAAGAGATGTTACCAATCATTGACAAACCTACTATTCAGTTCATTGTGGAAGAAGCTGTTGCAGCAGGAATTGAAGAAATCTTGATTATTACAAATCATCAAAAAGCTTCGATTGAAAATCATTTTGATCGCAGTTTCGAATTGGAATACTTCTTACAGAAAAATAATAAAACAGAAGAATTAAAAATAATTCAGAGGATCAGCTCTCTGGCTAACATTCATTCGGTACGTCAAAAAGAACAAAAAGGATTGGGACATGCCATATTATGTGCTAAAACATTTGTTGGAAATGAACCGTTTGCGGTATTGCTGGGAGATGATGTTGTTGTCAGCAAAGTACCTGCTATCAAACAGTTATGTGATCAATATGAACAAACCAAATCATCCATTGTTGGTGTACAGCAGGTTGAATTGCAAAATGTATCAAAATACGGGATTGTTTCACCGATTCATGAATTATCCGATCAATTCCGTTTAACAGAAATTAATTCAATGATTGAAAAACCTGCAATAGAACAGGCTCCCAGCCGGTTAGCTGTATTGGGCCGCTATGTTCTTGATCCTCATATTTTCTCGTTATTAGAAAACCAGACACCTGGAAGTGGCGGGGAAATTCAGTTGACCGATGCCATAAAAAGGCTAATGCCAAAAAGAAAAGTATTTGCCTATCAATTTGAAGGCCGTCGCTATGATGTGGGTAACAAATTAGGATATCTGGAAGCAACTGTTGATTTTGCTTTAAATCGCGATGACTTAAAAGAAGATTTTTTTCAATTGCTTAAAGAAAAGGTGTATCGTAATGATTGACAGTATATTGCAAACCATTCAAACAGAAATACAGCAGATAATAAAGCAGACTGTTGATATCAATTTTGAAATACCGAAAGAAGAGAACTTTGGTGATTATTCCACTAATATTGCGATGAAATTAGCAAAAGAGTGGAAAAAAAGTCCGATTATAATCGCCAATGAAATAGTGAGTAAAATCAATCTAGCTGCATGCCACCTTAAAAAGTGTGAAATAGCAGGACCTGGGTTTATCAATTTTTTCATCGATCGGACTCATCTGTCAAAGGTAATATACAAAATTATTGCTGAAAAAAACAATTATGGAAACTTAAAAATTGGAAATGAAAACATCAATCTGGAATTTGTTAGTGCCAATCCAACTGGTTACTTACATATTGGGCATGGAAGGGGTGCTGCTTACGGGGATTCATTGGCAAGAATTCTCAAAAAAGCTGGATTCACTGTAACCAAAGAGCACTATGTAAATGATGCTGGTAATCAAATCCATAATTTGGCCCACAGTATTTATGAAAGGTATAAAGAAATTCAAGGATTGGATTGTCAATTGCATGAGGATGATTACCACGGTAAAGAAATAATTGTTGTTGCAAAGCAGATTTTTAATGAAGTAGGCGACGCTTATCTGTCACAACCATGGTTTGAGTATTTTCGTGATTATGGAACCAACTATCTATTGGATGGTCTAAAAAAAGATTTAAAGAAGTTTCATGTTGAGTTTGATGTCTGGTTCAGTGAACGTTCCCTATATGAAAACAAAGCAGTTGAAAAAACACTCCAGTTTCTAATTGATGAAGGTTTTACATATGAGAAAGATGGAGCTGTTTGGTTGAAAACGACTTTGTTTAAAGATGAAAAAGACCGAGTACTGGTTAAGAGTGATAAAAGCTATACTTATTTAACACCGGATATTGCTTATCATGCAAACAAGTTAAACCGTGGTTTTGATCGATTGATTGATGTTTTGGGTGCAGACCATCACGGATATATTGAACGGTTAAAAGCGGCTATCGCCTGTTTGGGGAAAAGCCCTGAACAAATTGATATTGAAATCTTACAAATGGTTCGCGTTATACAAGATGGTGTTGAGTTGAAGATGAGTAAAAGAAGTGGAAAAGCGATTACACTTCGTGATTTAATGGATGAAATAGGAACAGATGCACTTCGTTATATGTATGCAGCAAAAGCACTGTCCACACCAATGGATTTGGATTTGGATTTAGCTTTGAAGCAAACAAATGAGAATCCTGTTTACTACATTCAATATGCATACGCCCGAATTGCAAGTTTATTCCGTACCTATGAAGAAATGGGGTTGAAGTGGCAATTACCAAGCGATTTTATTGAAATTGATTTGGATAAATTGGATAAATTAATTCTGTTATTAGCCCAATATCCCTTAATAATTAAGGAAGCAGCATTGAAAAGAATTCCTCATAAGATAGCTCAATATTGTTACCAATTAGCTGCTGCTTTACATTATTACTACAATGATGAAAAAATAATTACAGAAAATTCGAGGGATACCGTTGAAAAATTATCTGTTTTGAAAGCAGTTCAAATTGTTTTAAAAAATAGTTTGGATTTAATTGGAGTAAATGTAAAGGAGAAAATGTAAATGAAAAATGTCTTTAAGAAGTATTTATGGTTATGGGAATTTATTGGAACAGCTTTGATTTTAGGAATCGGGTTATTGGTTAAATTTAAACCCGATGTTCTGATTATTATTGTGGGTTGTATTTTTGTTGTTATGGGACTGTTACGTGTCATTCCATTGCTGAAAACAACAAGTGATCGTTTATTAAAATGGATTTATTTAGTTGAAATTATTTTAAATATTGGTATCGGTGTAGTGTTGATTTATTTAGGAGCTCAATCCAATAATCTTCAGGCTTTATTTGGATATCTGATTGGGGGAGTACTGTATTTACGTGGAATTATTTATTTCTTTTCAACTGTTCTTCGTAAGGAAGATACGGATCGTGCCAGTTTTATAGCGCACATTATATTTTTCTCTGTTGGAATGTTCATTATTGGAAAAGGAGGATTTTCCTCTGAACAATTATCGTGGGTTATTCTTGGTATAGCCATTTTATCAGCAGTATTTGTTGGCTATAGTGGATTTAAAAATTATCAAAATTATCGAAATGAATATGCTGCAAAACAAATTACCAAAACAGTAAAAAAAGAAGAGGGCTTAACTGCGCCAACTGCTGAAGAAATACAAGTTCCAAATAAAATTGATGAGAAGGAACCTCCTCAAGACGAAATTAATGCATAAAGGGGAAAATATGGAATTATTAAAGAAATTGAGTGAATTAAATGGTATTGGTGGTCATGAAAAATATGTAAGAAAATTCATGAAACAGGAATTCGCTAAGATAGTGGAAAAAAATCATATTTTTTATGATAATATCGGTTCTGTTATTGCTTCAATGGGAACTTCCGGACCTAAAATAATGCTTGCAGGACACATGGATGAAATCGGAATGATTGTTACAAAAATAACGGATGAAGGGTTTATAAAGTTTCAGACAATAGGTGGTTGGTGGAGTCAAGTAATGCTTGCCCAGCAAATGAATATTACTACGAGTGAAGGCCGAGTTATTTTAGGTGTCACCGGTAGTAAACCACCCCATATTTTAACTGCAGAAGAAAGAAAAAATGCAGCAAAAATTGACGATATATACATCGATATTGGTGTTGAAACAAAAGCCGAAGCAGAAAACTTGGGAATAAAAATCGGCGATATGATTACTCCTGCCATATCTTTTTCTGTATTGGCCAATCAGGATTTTCTTTTAGGAAAAGCATGGGATAACAGAATCGGTTGTGCCATTGTTTTGGAAGTGATGAAAGAGTTGAAATCTGCTTCCCTTCCCAATCAAATTTTTGGAGTTGGTACTGTACAAGAAGAAGTGGGATTAAGAGGTGCAAAAACAGCAAGTAATTTAGTTAAGCCTGATATATCCATTGCATTGGATGTTGGGATTGCTAAAGATACTCCAGGTACAGATGGATCCAGTAAAATGGGAAAGGGTCCCCAAATCCTTCTTTATGACGGTGGATTGGTCGGCCATGTCGGATTACGTAATTTATTTCTGGAAACAGCAGGTAAGAATGAGATACCGGTTCAATTGGATTATTTAACCGGTGGAGCAACGGATGCCGGCGCAATGCATTTGGCACATCACGGATCTCCTGCCATCTCTCTTTGCATACCCAGTAGATATATCCATTCCCATACTTCAATGATTTCTTATAAGGATTTCAAAAATTGTGTGAAACTGATTGTTGAAGTTGTTAAACAGTTGGATCAGAAAATGGTTGATACCATTACTTATGAATAAGAACAAGCCGGGTTATTCTCGGCTTTTTTGCCAAAAAGAACAAATTTTTTAATATCATTGCATTTTTCACTTAAAAATAGTATAATAAATAAAAAAGGTATAATCATTAATAAGACCTATCAAGAGGTGAAAAATGGGTATCAAAGAGAAAGTTGAGCAATTAAAGAGTGAATTAAAACAGTATGGCAATATAAAAATGATTGTAGCAACTAAATATATGAATATTGAGCAAACAAAAGAAATTTTGGATGCAGGTATTCATGATTTAGGCGAAAATAGAACCGATATGTTTTTGGAAAAATACGAAGCTTTGAAAGAATATCAAATCAATTGGCATTATTTTGGCGTTGTTCAATCCCGAAAAGTGAGAGATATTGCCAACCGAATAAGTTGTCTTCATTCCCTTGAAAAATTATCAACAGCGATGGAATTGGATAAACGTCTCACAAGTACTTTGGATTGTTTTATCCAAATCAATATTTCTGAAGAACCTAACAAACAGGGGATTCCCCTTAATAAAACAAAAGCTTTTGTTAAAAGTTTGGAAAAATGTTCTCATATTCGAGTCATTGGATTAATGTGTATTGCAAAATTGACTTGTGATCAGGAAATTCTTCGCAATGAATTTGCTAAAATGCAAAAAATGAAAAATGAAATTGAAAAGTTGAATCTCCCCTATGCGCCATGTCATGAATTATCAATGGGAATGAGTAATGATTATCAATTGGCGCTTGAATATGGTGCAACATATATTCGTTTGGGACGTCTTTTTTTACAGTGAGGTAAAAAAAATGAGCATATTTAAAAAAAATAAAAATAAGAAATTAGAATTCAGTGATTACAGGAATGAAAAAACAAAGGGTTTATTAACCTCTTTTGATTTGATGGAATATTTTATTATTCAAGAACGTTCTGATGAAGAAATGTTGCATTTGTGCGAGACTTTATTGAAAAGAAGAGCTGTTTTGGCTAATTTTGATAAATTGAATGCAGCTGATTGCAATTACATGCTTG
>JAQUYJ010000034.1 GCA_028691905.1 Bacilli bacterium | reverse complement strand
TCCAGCCAGTTATCTCCGATTCCGATTTCTACAACAAGCGGAACGAGGAGCTTTACAACGGATTCCATTTCCTTCTTTATTAATTGAGCCAACGTTTCGATTTCATCAGGAGCAACGTCAAATACCAATTCGTCATGAACCTGAGCAATCAAAAGAGACTGTAATCCTTTCATTTTTTTTGCCACTTCAACCATTGCCATTTTAATAATATCAGCAGCGGTTCCCTGGATAGGTGAATTCATTGCTGTCCGTTCACCAAAGGCAATCAGTGCTTTGTTTTCACTACCCAGTTCCGGTAAAAACCGGATTCTCGAAAATAAGGTCCGAACAAATCCTTCTTTTTTAGCCTGTTCCACGGTGTTGTCTAAAAACTGTTTGACCCGGGAAAACTTGTTGAAATATTTTTCGATATAGACATTTGCTTCCATCGGTGAAATGTTAATTGCTTCATGGAGTCCCCAGGCACTCATCCCATAGATGATTCCAAAATTTATCGCTTTTGCAGTTCTTCTTTGCTCTTTGCTTATGGCATCAACAGCTACCTCATAGAGATGGGCAGCAGTTTGGGTATGAAAATCAACCTGATCATGAAACATCTGAATCATTTTTTCATCCTGAGCCATGTGGGCAAGGACACGGAGTTCAATCTGCGAATAATCACTGCTCATAATTTTACCGTTCGGGAAACGGGAAACAAAAGCTTCCCGGATAACCTGACCGTTTTCTGTCCGAATCGGAATATTTTGAATATTCGGTTCGATACTGGACAGTCTTCCCGTCGTTGTATAGGCCTGTCTATAGAGGGGATGTACATAGTTTTCTTCATCCATGAGCGGATAAAGACCCTGGATATAGGTTGATATCAATTTGGATATCCCCCGATAATCCAAAACCAACTGGGCAATTTCATATTTGGGTGCTAGTTTTTCCAACACATCGACATTGGTACTGAATCCCGTTTTCGTTTTTTTGCCACTGGGGAGCTTTAATTTCTGAAATAAAATTTCACCAAGTTGTTTTACTGATTGAATATTAAAAGTTTCCCCTGCCAGTTCATAAATTTTATTTGCTGATTCTTCCTGCATGGCAAGCAATTCTTTTTCCACTTCCATCAGTTTTTCTTTACTGACCAGTAATCCGTTTCGTTCCATATCAGCAAGGACACTGGACAGAGCCAGTTCCGTTTTCATCAAATCCAATTGGTTATTTTTTTCCAATTGTTCTGTCAGTACCGGTTTCACAGCCTGGAGGGCAAGGCATTTATGAATACTGTGATCGGCTATTTTATCCAAATCGGGAATTTTCGCTTTTGATTTTACACCATATACCTCATCATCGGTATAGAGCCCTTGATTAATAAAATGATCGACCGTACTTTTCACATCGTCATGAGCATAGTTGGGATTAATCAAATAGGCGGCCAGTAAGCAATCAAAGGTAAAGGTTTTGGTATATATATTATTTCTGCGAAGGACGACATACGCTTTTTTCGCATCAAAACAATCAATCCTGCTTGCTTCCAGCCATTTTGCAAAGGATGGTGTCTGAAGAGCCTGGGGAAGTGCAAAGAGTTTTTCTTTTTTCGTGACAATTCCGATTCCCAGAAACTGACCGTTGTAATAATTGGATCCAAACTGTTCGACACTGATTGTTGCATCGCCAAGGGTTGAAAAATCAATTGGTTCTGCAATAATCTTGCTGTTTTTCACTTCAGTTACTGCTGTGGTCAGGTTCAATCTTTTTATAAAACTGTCGAATTCCAATTCCTGGTAAAATGCCGCCAATTCCAGAACAGCAAAATCTTTTACTTTCATATCGTCCAAAGAAAAAGTAAGGGGAATTTCTTTTTCCAAAAGGGCTAGTTGCTTACACTGGATACCCATTGCCTGTCCTTCTTGAATAGTCGACTGCAATTTTCCTTTAATGTCGTCAATGTTGGATAAAATACCTTCCAGACTCTGGTATGCCTGTAATAATTTAATTGCTGTCTTTTCGCCGATTCCTTTTATCCCGGGCAGATTATCTGAAGTATCGCCAACCAGACCTTTATAGTCCGGTATCTGCTGAGGTAGGATACCCATTTTCTCAAAAAAGTTATGTTGATTGAACTCTTCCAGTTCAGTCGCGCCTTTTCTGGTAATATAAACCTTAATCTTGTCATCCACCAACTGCAGTAAATCCTTATCACCGGTAATGATCTTTATTTCATCAAAATCAGCCCTGGCAGCACTGGTTGCAACCGTTGCCAGAATGTCATCTGCTTCATAATCATCCAGTTCATGGCGCTTCACATGAAGAATATCGAGAAATCGCTTGATATAGGGGATTTGCATTCGTAGTTCGTCAGGCAGGGCTTTCCTTGTTCCTTTGTAGTCATCGTATGCCTGATGACGAAGTGTCTTTTTCCCGGCATCAAAAGCAATTAAAATATGTGTTTTTTCTTCTTCCAGCAACTTATTCATCATATTGCAGAAGCCAAAGACAGCATTGGTATAGATGCCCTGTTTATTCTGCATGAAATTGTTCGCATATGCTGTTGCATAATAAGAGCGAAACATTAAACTGTTGCCATCGACTAGAATTATTTTTTTCATTGTTTCACCTGTTTCTTACTCCTATTTTATCATAAAACAGGAAAAAAAGCACCTATAAAAACGAAAAGAAGATGAAATTTCATCTTCTGTTATTATTTATGTTTTTGATAATAGGCATGTAGACTCTTTTGACTGAACCGATTTTTTTTGGCACAGGAAGCGCAGCTTCCCACCGGCTTTTTAATCATATTAAAATAAATTACAAAACCCAATAACAATCCTACGATAACAAGGATTACGCCATCGGTAAATGTCATATTATCACTCCTATTCCTGTTATAACCCAATAAAATAAGGTTGCCAATAACCAAGCAAGTCCTGTCTGATACAATAGGGCAATCAATGTTTTTTTCATCGTCCCCAGTTCTCTGTGCATCGCTCCGATTGCGCCAAAACAAGGAGCAGAAAAAAGATTGAATACCATAAAGGCATATGCAGAAGCACCCGTAAAAAATCCAAAAATACCGAATGGATTAAAAATTAAATTACCTGCTTCCACGTCACTGGCAAGACCTGCTATGACAGCCATTGAAGAAACAACCTGTTCTTTCGCAACCAATCCCTGGATTGCTGATATTGTTGCTCCCCAACTCAATTCACCGAGCATCGGATAAAAAATCCACGAAAAAAGATTTCCTACACTGGCAAGTATGCTTTTTTCGACGTCGATTCCATATTCAAACCGCCATGAAAAGGAAAGCATGAACCAAATGATTACAGAACACAGTAAGATAATGGTTCCTGCCCGTTTCATAAATTCCCATGTATGATCAAATACATCACGAAATACATAACGGGGATTGGGGAGTTTATAAGCCGGCAGTTCGGAAACAAATGCACTTCTTTTCCCTTTAAAGAAAAATTTCTTCATCAAAACAGCAGAAAACAATATCACAAGGATTGCGAGAAAATAGAGACTGGCTGATACCATTCCCGCATGTCGGGGAAAGAAAAAACCGGAAAACAAAGCAATAATCGGAAGCTTGGCACTGCAGGGAACAAAGGGTGTTAACATAACAGCCATTCTTCTTTCTTCATTATCATCAATGGTTCTTGTAGCCATAATTCCGGGGACACTGCAGCCCGATCCAACAATGAAAGGAATCAGTGCTTTTCCACTCAGACCGAAATGCTTAAAAATTCGGTCCAGAAAGAAGGCAATCCGCGACATATAGCCTGAAGTTTCCAAAATGGAAATACAAAAAAACAAAATCATCAGTTGGGGGATAAATCCTAAAACAGCACCGACACCGGCGACAATCCCATCCACTACCAAACTGATGGACCAATCGGAAGCATTCGCCTGTTCCAAAAAGGCTGTAAGCCAAATGCTTAGTTTTTCAAACAGTCCACCTATCCAGTCAACAGTAAAACTGCCCACTACCCCTACAGATAAATAGTATACCAAAAACATGATAAGGGCAAAGATGGGAAGTGCCAGCCATTTATGTAGGAAAATCCGGTCCAGACGATCGGTAATCGGTTCTTCTGTTGTTTTACTGTGTATGGTTTGCTTTTTTACAGAAACAATATAGCGATAGCGATAATCAGCAATCATTTCTTCCATGGTAGAATGATATTTTTTTTCGATTTTCTGAATACTCGCTTCAATTTCACTTGTTATAAGTTTTTTAAAATATGGATCTCGCTCCAATACTTTTACAGCAACAAATCGTCTATGGGGATAGGGGATATCCTTTTCGATTTTGGTAATGGCTTGTTCGATTTCCGCATTAAATAATGCTTTCTTACTGCGGCTGCGAAAATGAGAGTGGGACAACACGGTAATCAGTTCCTGAATTCCTGTCTTTTTTAAAGCAGAAATCGGAATGATATCGACATCCAGCAATTGAGCCAATGCTTCAATCTGAATACTTAATCCTTTTTTGTCGAGAATATCGACCATATTCAAAGCAAGAATGACAGTGCAATCAAGTTCCAATAATTGGGTAGTCAGATAAAGACTGCGTTCCAGCGAAGTAGCATCAACAATATTGATGATTAAGTCCGGTTTTTCTTCCAAAACGAATTTCCTGGAAACTTCTTCTTCCGGTGTGTAGGGACTTAACGAATAAATACCAGGTAAATCAACCAATTCATGATTGGTTTTGCGAATCGTCCCACTTTTTCTTTCAATTGTAACACCGGGCCAATTCCCTATTTTTTGATTCGATCCCGTCAAGAGGTTGAATAAGGTCGTTTTACCACTGTTTTGATTACCGACTAATGCTATCTTCATCCCAACACCTCGATATCAATATTCTCCATATCCACTTTACGGATACATAATTCATAACCCCGTAATTCAATATCAATCGGATCACCCAAAGGTGCTCTCTTTTTAACCAGTATTTCTACTCCGGGTGTAATCCCCATATCCAATAAATGACGTTTTAGAGCAGGATTGGCACTGTGCAGAGCCAATACTTTCGCTCTTTGACCAATCAGTAAATCACTTAGGTGACCCTGTTCTCCTGGTAACAAAATTGGAAAATGACGAAAAAAACGACCTCTCTGTCGACCTTGTCCTTGTCCATTTCCTTTACCGTGGAAAGAATCTTTTCTTCTCCAACCATTATTGAGCATATGTCCTCATCTCTAGAGTTAGCAACCGCTAACTATCTTTATTATAAACATATGCTCCTTCTTTGTCAACAGGTTTTTGTTTGAAAACGTTTAAAAAAACGCGATTGCTCGCGTTTTAGTACATACCCTGGGGCATTGGTTCCGGTTTTTCTTCTTTTTCTTCTGTTACCCCAACTTCAGTTGTAATAAACATGGCGGATATGGATGAAGCATTTAAGATAGCACTTCTTGTTACCTTGGTCGGATCAACTATTCCAGCTTTATACATATCAACCCATACTCCAATTTTTGCATCAAATCCAACATTTTGTTTGGCCTGTTTTTGCTGTTCGACAATTTCACTTGCATCAAAACCGGCATTTTCAGCAATTTGATAAATTGGAGCAAGCAGGGATTCCATAACCACATTGATTCCTTTTTGAACATCCACTACTTCTGATTTTAACTGTGGTTTAAGTTCTTTATAAATTTCAACCAATGCAGCTCCGCCACCGACCACAATTCCTTCAGCAACTGCTGCTTTGGTGGCATTGAGAGCATCTTCTATTTTTAATTTCTTTTCTTTTAATTCTGTTTCAGTCAATGCACCGACCTTCACAACTGCAATACCGTTTGTTAGTTTTCCCAACCGTTCGTTATAGCGTTTCTTTTCATATTCGCTTGTTGTATTTTCAATCTGTTTTTTAAGTTCTTCCACCCGTTTGGCAATCTCTTCCTTGTTACCGGCTCCGTCAATAATCGTAGTTGCATCTTTGCCGACAATAATCTTTTTTGCTAGACCCAATTGATCAAGGGTAATGTCTTTTAATTCCATATTCAGGTCTTTTGTATAGAGGGTTGCTCCTGTGGTATAGGCGATATCAGCAAGCATTTCTTTTTGGCTGTCACCAAAACCGGGAGCTTTGGTAGCTACAACATTGAATGTACCACGCAGTTTATTGACAATTAATGTTCCGATTACTTCATTTTCCAAATCATCAGCAATGATTAACAGCGGTTTGTTGGATTGGACAACCTGTTCCAGGATGGGAAGAATATCTTTAATCGTTGATATTTTTTGATCGGTTACCAACAGATAGGCGTTTTCCAAAACAACTTCCATTTTTTCGCGGTCCGAAACCATATAAGGGGAAATATACCCTTTGTCATACTGTAATCCTTCTGTGATTTCCAAATAGGTATCAAATCCTTTGGATTCATCAACCGAGATTACCCCTTCTCTGCCGACTTTAGCCATTGCATCGGAAATAATCTTACCGATTTCCGCATTCCCGGAAGATATGGTTGCTACACTGGCAATATCTTCATCGGTTTCTATCTTTCTTGATTTTTTCAATAAACTCTGCGCTACTTCTTTTCCGGCTTTTTCAATTCCTTCCCGGACAAAAACAGGATTGGCACCTTTTTCAACGGCTGTAATTCCCCGGTGAATCATGCTTTGCGCCAGTACCGTTGCAGTAGTGGTTCCATCCCCGGCGACATCGTTGGTTTTGTTTGCTACCTCATATACCAGTTTGGCTCCCATGTTTTCAAAACGGTCTTTCAGTTCAATTTCCTTGGCGATAGTAACTCCGTCATTGGTAATAAGGGGAGATCCATATCCCTTGTCCAGTACGACATTACGGCCTTTTGGGCCCAAAGTAATTTTTACGGCGTCAGCCAAAACATCCACACCCCGCAGCATTGCCACCCGGGCATCTTTGGAAAAACGAATTTCTTTACTCATACTTTATTCCTCCTTCAATATTGCCAGAATGTCTTTTTCCGCAATGATCATCCATTCTTCTTCATTTACTTTAATTTCCGTTGTTGAGTATTTCTTGAACACAACTTTGTCCCCTACTTTAACCTGTAAAGGAACTACTTTACCCTCTTCCTGTCTGCCCGGTCCCACCGCTACAACGGTTGCGAAACTGGGTTGTTCTTTCACATCACCTGTCAGGATGATGCCGCTGGCTGTTCGCTTCTCCTGCTTCTCTTTCTTCAAAACCACGTTATCATGTAATGGTACAAACATAAAATTTCCTCCTTATTGTATTTGAATATATTTTTTTTGATTAATCGGTTGCACTTTTTTATGAATTTGAATCGTTAAAACTCCCTGTTCCAAACGGGCATTCAACCCATCCGGGTCGACATCTTCCAGTTCAAACGAACGTTGATATTTCTTGGCGGTACGCTCTTCCAATAAATAGACTGCCTTTTCTTTCTTTTCCAAAGCAGCTTCCACTGTCAATACATTATCCTGCAGCGCAATTGTAATGGCATCCTTTGCTATTCCCGGTAAGTCCATTTGAAACTCGATCATTTCTTCTGTTTCGACCCAATCAGTTGGAATCGTATGAACGGTATCCATTCTCACTTTTTGATAGGGATATTCTTTCTTTTGAATAATTATCATCTTTGTATTCTCCTTTTTTGTACTGGCACTCTTTTTTATTTAGTGCTAATTTATTATATCACAAGCGATTAGCACTGTCAATAGTTATGTGCTAATTTTTTCTTTTTTATCCCTTTTTTTGTATTTTTATTGTATAATAAAAGATGAGGTGAGGTTATGAGAATTCACGAGTCGGGAGAAAACTATTTGGAAACCATTCTCCAATTAAAAAAACGAAATGAAATGGTTCGCTCGATTGATATTGCACGGGAACTTTCTTTCTCCAAGCCCAGTGTCAGCCGTGCCATTGCCATCTTTAAAGAAGAAGGATTGGTCAATGTGGAAGAAAACGGAAACATTACACTGACCGAAAAAGGTTATATTCGGGCCCAAGCAGTTCTCGAACGTCATATTACGATTACCGACTATTTACAGCAAATTCTCGGTGTCAGCCCTGAAAACGCTGAAAAAGATGCCTGTCGGATTGAACATGTTATCAGTGAAGAAACATTTTCAAAAATCAAAAAACAATTAGGAGAATAACAATGAAAGTAGCCCTACTCCAATGCCCCAGCTATGAACCAAGCAATTTAAAAAAACAAATCCAGCAAGCACTGGAATTAATTGGCGGATGGGATAAAATAAAAAAAAATGACCGGGTCATGATTAAACTTAATTGTGTTGGTCCTTTTGAAAAAGAAAAAGGGATAACGACTCATCCTGAATTTGTACGGGCTCTTATCCAACTCGTAAAAGAAAAAACTACACATATTATTGCAGGAGATAACCCTGCAACAAAAGATCTGATTTATACATTGAAGAAAAATGGTATTTATGAAGTATTGCTGGAAGAAGGAGTCAGAATTGTCAGCGGTAAAGAGAGCATAAAAATCTCCAGTCCCCATTATCAGATTTATTCAGAATTTGAAGTTTCCAGGGAAATGGTGGATGTTGATGTGTTGATCAATGTTCCAAAACTGAAAACCCATTCTTTTGCTTATATTACCGTAGCCCAAAAAAACCTTTTCGGACTGATTTATGGACTTACCAAAGCTGCCTGGCATGTCCGGGCCCCCAACCCTTACCAATTCGGCAATGCCATTGCCGATCTGTACGATGCTGTTTTGTATCATTTCAAAAACAAAACTATCATTCATCTCTGTGACGGTATTCTTGGTCTGGAAGGGGAAGGTCCCAGTACGGGAGGAAAACCCATCGCAGCACAGGCTATTCTAGCTTCCATGGATGCTGTTAGCCTTGATCGGGTTGCACTTGCCATTATGAAACTGGATCCCGCAAAATCTTTTATAACCCAAATTGCAGCTTCCAGAAATTTGGGAGTGGGAGAACTGGATAAAATTGAAATGGTCGGACAGGCGATTACTGACTTCAGCTGGCTTACCTTCCAGG
>JAQUYJ010000033.1 GCA_028691905.1 Bacilli bacterium | reverse complement strand
CTCCCTTTGTATCGTGTCTGAAAGCAGCAGCATATTCTTCATCTATTCCTAAACTGGCTGCTGTTTGAAGCGCATCAATATTTGCACCCAAAAATATAAATTGCCATCTTTCTTCTGTCTTTTTCTTTGTTATAAACCTTTTAATATCCCGTAAAACAAAAGTTTGACTGGCATTATCCATTCCATCCGTTACAATCACAAACAATACTTTGCTGGGTTTTTCTCCTTTTTTTATTTGTTTCTGATTGATTCGGATAATAGTCGTTCCAATCGCATCATATAAAGCAGTTGTTCCGCGAACATAGTATTCATTTTTGGTCATTTTTCCGACCGACCGAAGCGATAACTTTTCATGAATTACTTTCATTTCATGATCAAAAACAATGGTATCAATACTGGTGTTCATTCCCATCTTTTTACACGCTGCTATCATCGCATTAAAACCAGCAATCATTTCATTTTCCAAACCACTCATCGAACCACTGCAATCCAATAAAAAAAACAATTTCATTTTTTCCATAAAAAACCTCCCTGTCTATTGTACTAATAAACAGGGATGGTTTTGGTCGCTTTCAAAGCGACATTTTCTATTCCAACAAGCCCAGTGTTTTCTCGTTAAATTCAACCAAGACGGTATTGATTTCATCAATTTGATAGATTTTGTTTTGAATAAGATAGCAGATGATTATATCAAAGCGATTGTTTCCAACTAATGAATAACCGGCAATATTCAAAAAATCAACCGTTTCTTCTCAATTCAATTGCAATGCAATGGCAAAGGCAATCGCTGTTTGTTTGCTTGGATGATACTTTTGATTGCTTTTTATTTTTGAAAAGAGCCGTCGGTCGATATTTGCCTGCCGGTATACTTCAACATCACTGCGTTCTTTTTGATCGATTAAACGAAAAAGCATTTCCGGAAAGGTCTCTTCTTTTTTCCCCAATAAAGCTTCTATTTTTTTATAATCCACCTGATTACTCTGCAGAATGTTGGGATAGTTCAAACACTTTTTTAATAAATTGCTGACTTCTTGCCTTATATTTTGTTGAATCGGAAGTGTTGCTTCAGCAGGATAATAGATGATAAAGCGCTTTTCCAAAACAGACAAATATTTCTGTATGATGCGAAGTAAAAAAAGATATTGTCTTTCTAAAGACAGACAGCTGTTTTCTTTCAAGAAAATAATAACGGGATTTTCTGTTTTCGTTTCCGTCAGCTGATACAATAATTCTTTTTGGAGGTCATCAAATAATTGCATGTTTTCATCGGCTTCTTTATTATCAAACACCCTACGCTCTGATAAATGGATAATTAATGAATTAAACTGAACTGATGTGGATTGCTCCTGCAATTCCCCATCACGATATTTTCTTATGATTATTGCCATACATTCTCCTCCCCTTCTTTATTCTATCATAATTTTTTATCTTTGCCTGTTTTTGAAAACGATTTAAATTTTTTCTTTATCTGTTCACCAATTTATGTTATAATATATACAATAATAAAAAGAAAGAAGGTATTCTATGATTTTAATAAAGAATGCACTTTTGGTAGGCATGAAAGATATCAACTACGAAATTCGTGACATTCTCGTTGAAGATGCAACCATTCAAGCCATTGGCACCCTTGATCAAAAAGACTATCCCGATGCTACTGTAATTGATGCGGAAGGAAAAATGCTGACCCCCGGTTTAGTCGATCCCCATTGTCATATAGGAATGATGGAGGAAGCAATCGGAACAGAAGGGCGGGATGTGAATGAAATGACCAATCCTGTTTATCCGGAACTGCGGGCAATTGATGCAATTAAATACCAGGACTCTGCTTTTCAGGATGCTTTGCAGGCAGGTGTCACTACTGTTGTTACCGGACCGGGAAGCGCCAATGTCATTGGTGGAGTGTTCAGTGTTTTAAAAACACATGGTAAAACATTGGATGACATGATTTTGAAAGAGGAATCGTGCATGAAAATGGCGCTTGGTGAAAACCCCAAACGTGTTTATGGAGCGAAAAACCAAGCTCCCACAACAAGAATGGCTTCTGCTGCTCTTATCCGCGAAAATCTAATCAAGGCAAGGGATTATAAAGCAAAAAAAGAAGCATATCTTGCCAGTGAAGACAAAGACAAGAAAACTTTTGAAATGAATATGAAAATGGAATCCCTGATGCGTGTGTTTGATGGTTTTCCTGTGAAAATTCATGCTCATCAACAGGATGATATCCTAACTGCGATGCGGATCGTCAAAGAATTTAATTTACATGCAACGATTGAACATGCAACAGAAGGCCATTTAATTGCTGATTATCTTGCGAAACATCAGCAGGCAGTTATTTTAGGACCGACACTTGGATCCAAATCGAAATACGAACTGCGAAATAAAACATTTGATGCCGCAAAGATATTATCCGATCACGGTGTTCTCTTTGCCATCATGACTGACCACCCTGTAATTGAAGCTCAATATGCTCTTACCCAATTAGGATTATTTGTTCGCCATGGACTACCTGAACTGGAAGCACTTCGAGCAGTTACATATTATGCAGCAAAAGTCAATGAAATAGATGATCGTGTTGGAAGCATTGAAGTTGGAAAAGATGCTGACATGGTTCTTTGGAGCGATCATCCCCTACATTATTTAAGTAGACCATTATGGGTAATGGTAAATGGCACAATAGCCTTTAAACAGTAAAATCATTCATTATAGGAGGAATACAAATGAATCAACCCACTGCTACCCTTTTATTAATCTTAATTATAGGAGCAACCTTACTTGCTCTGATCTATGCAATGTCTTTATTAATACGATTAAAGAAAATGAGTGTCAATCACAACCGCATCGAAGAAATTTCTTCTTATATCAAAATAGGAACGACCACTTTTTTAAAACGGGAATATAAAATTATCGCTATTTTCGCTCTCGGGGTAGGAACCGTTCTTGCTCTGCTTGGCTTCATACCTGCTTTGGAAGCAGCTGAAGGTGTGGGATGGCAATCCGCTATCTGTTTTACTGTCGGAGCTTTGTTTTCAGGGCTAGCCGGAATCGCCGGAATGGCTGCCGGAACAAAAGCCAATGCATTAACAGCTTCTGCTGCCAATACCAGCGGCATGAGCAAAGCCTTAAAGACTGCCTTCAGTGGCGGATCTGTCTTAGGCTTAAGTGTTGTTGGTCTTTCGCTTCTTGGCTTGACTGCCCTTCTTCTTGTTTTTTATTCGATTACCGGAAGTTTGGTTACAGCCGGGCAGGTGGTTGCCGGTTATGGTTTGGGTGCTTCTTTAGTTGCCCTGTTTGCCCGTGTTGGTGGCGGTATCTATACCAAAGCTGCTGACGTCGGTGCCGATTTGGTTGGAAAAGTGGAAGCCGGAATCCCGGAAGACGATCCAAGAAATCCTGCAGTAATCGCTGATAATGTCGGCGACAATGTCGGTGATATTGCCGGTATGGGATCCGACTTGCTGGAATCCTATGCAGGATCATTGATTTCTGCTGTTACGCTTGCAACTTTCACTACTCTTACTTTTGATATAACTTCTGCCGTATTATATCCTTTGTTGGTTGCCGGTGCCGGTGTACTGGCCGCTATTCTCAGTGTCATGTTTATCCGCATCCGTGAATGGCATAATCCCCAACGGACATTAAGTATTGCTACTTATGTTGCTGCTGCAATTGTTGCTGTTGCTTCCCTTGTTCTCAGTAAAGTAATTCTTGATACATTCCGACCTTTCTTCACAATCGTTACCGGATTGGTAGTTGGTATACTCCTCGGCATGATTGCGGAAATGTATACTTCCAATGAATCACCCCACGTAAAAAAAGTAGCAGAACAGTCAAAAACCGGTCATGCAACAAATGTTATTGCCGGTTATGCAGTCGGAATGCGCTCAACCGCTCTTACAATGATTGTCCTTGCCGGTGGAATCGGTATTGCCTTTTTACTAAACGGTGTATATGGGATAGCCCTAGCTGCTGTCGGAATGCTTTCCACTGTTGGAGTAACGGTTTCAGTTGATGCCTATGGTCCCATCTCTGACAATGCCGGTGGTATTGCGGAAATGGCTAAATTAGATAAACATGTTCGAAAAATAACAGATAAACTGGATTCAGTCGGAAATACAACTGCAGCAATCGGAAAGGGTTTCTGCATTGGTTCTGCAACCCTCACCAGTCTGGCGCTCTTCATGTCCTTTGCTCATGCATCCGGTCTGGATGAAGCAATCAACGTATTGCAACCTGTTGTAATAATGGGAATGCTCCTTGGAGCAATGTTACCGTTCTTGTTTACTTCCTTAACGATCAACTCGGTTGGAAAAGCAGCCAATAAGATGATTGAAGAAGTAAGACGTCAGTTTGCAGCTGATCCCGGTATAATGGCGGGGACTTCTATTCCTGACTATGCGAAATGTGTTGACATTTCAACAAGTGCCGCTTTAAAAGAAATGATTGTTCCGGGAATGATTGCTGTTCTTTCACCCTTTGTTATAGGCTTTGGTCTTGGTGCAGCAGCACTGGGTGGATTACTGGTAGGCAGTCTGGCTTCCGGATCGATGATGGCCATCTTCATGGCAAACGCCGGAGGAGCATGGGACAATGCGAAAAAGTACATTGAAGAAGGAAACCTCGGTGGTAAAGGATCGGAAGCTCATAAAGCAGCAGTTACCGGTGATACGGTTGGTGATCCCTTTAAAGATACAGCTGGACCGGCAATGGATATTCTCATTAAATTAATGGCAATTATTTCCCTTGTAATTGGACCGGCTATTGCAACCATCGGCAGTTTGTTCGGTAATTTCTTCTAAAAAGTAAAAAACGCGGAAATCCGCGTTTTTATTTTATCCAATTCTTAATTTCTTCAACCGTTGGAACACGTCCATACGATACAATTTTTTGGTCGACAATCAATCCCGGAGTTCGCAGTAATCCATACGTAGCAATTTCTTTCCAGTCCTGAATATAATCAACAGTTGCATCTTTTTGCAGGCTTTGTACTGCTTCCTTCACATTTTCCAAAAGCTTCTTGCAATTGGCACAACCCGATCCCAATACCTTAATATTCATTTTTTCCTCCTTTATATGAATAAATAACTGAACCAATTAAAAACATATCCCATAATAATAATACCAACACTGACAATTCCAACAAAAATAATCAGCAATTTTGTTTTAACTACCCGCTTTAATAATATAAGCGAAGGAAGAGAAAGAGCAGTTACAGCCATCATAAAAGCAAGTACTGTTCCGATTCCAACGCCTTTACCAACCAATGCTTCTGCAATCGGCAGTGTTCCGAAAATATCAGCATACATTGGTATTCCAAGAATGGTAGCCAAAATTACAGAAAATGGATTTTTACTGCCAAGAACTACCTCAATCCACTCCTGAGGAATGATGCCATGAATGATGGCCCCAATTCCGACTCCCACCAAAACATAAATCCAAACCCTTTTAATAATTTCTTTTACCTGTTGCCCTGCTAGTTGAGCTCTTCGTCTGAAAGTCAATTTTTCCTCTTCAACGGTCTCCAAATCAAAAGCAGGTTTTTGAAATACAAAAGGTTCAACATATTTTTCTAATTTCAATGCCTGAATGAGGGAACCCCCAATTGTAGCCAGCAATATTCCAACAACCACATAGGCCAGTGCAATTTTCCAGTTAAACACACTTGCCAGTAAAACGATGGAAGCCAAATCGACGAGTGGCGAGGAAATTAAAAAACTGAATGTCACTCCAATCGGAAGTCCGGCGTTGGTGAAACCGATAAAAATCGGTATCGATGAGCAGGAACAAAATGGTGTAAGTGTACCCAAAATCGCACCCAGCAAGTTACCTTTCCACCCTTTCCATTTTCCCAATGCTTCTTTTGTTTTTTCCGGAGTAAAGTATGTTTGAATCCAAGCTGTAATAAAAATAAGAATGCTTAACAAAATAAAAATTTTTATTACATCATAAAAGAAAAACACAATCACACTGTATACCGGATTTTCGGTATTCAAATTAAAAATACGGGTGATAAGCCAGCCAATTCCTTCTTCCAGCCATTTCATTTTCAATAACTGATCATTTAACCAAGTCATTACATCTTACACTCCATACTTTGATTTGAAATTTGCATTTTTTCTAAATACGATATTATTTCTTTTGCCATTTCCTTATTAATATGATAGTTCTTCCAATTCCCTTTGCGGTGTGCAGTTATTATATTGGCATCTGCAAGGGTTTTTAAATGATAGGACAGGGTTGGCTGCGTAATTGAAAGTTTATGAATCATCGTACAGCCACAGGTTTCCCCCTGTAATAACAATTGAATAATCTGAAGCCGATTTTCATCCCCTAATGCATGAAATACCATTGCCATCTTTTTTTCCATTTATTTACCACCTTTATCGATAAATTTCTATATAGACAGATATCTATATTATAACATGAATTTTTATAAAAGCAAGAAAAAACTCGCTGATTAGCGAGTTAACACATTTGAATCAAACGAATATAAAATGCCACTGCCTGTTGGATGGTATCCAGCGGGACTTTTTCATTGTTGCCATGAATACTTTTTCGCTCCTCCAAGGAAAGTTTCATCGCTGAAAAGCGATAGACATAGGGACTTATCCGACCATAATGACGGGAATCACTGCAGGCAATCATCAGATAGGGGGATACCAATACCCCTTTCCATGTGTCTTGAATCGCTTTTTTTACGATTTCATAACCTGGACAATCCACTTCAGAAATCCGGGATGGTTCAAAAACATTCTTTTTCACAATCTGAATTTTATCATTGGCAATTACTTTTTTCAAGTAGGAAACCACCTCATCACTGGTTTCACCATTCATGATTCTTGAATTAATACCCATTGTGGCATAGGGTGGAATGACATTGTTGGCATCACTGCCCTGCATTTGCGTAAAAGCCATTGTCGTACGCATTAATGCGTTTAGTTCTCCCCCATTCTTCTTACAGATAGCATCCAGCAATCCACCAAACAACCATTGATTGGCAAAAATCATCCGATACATAAAATTGGATCTTCTTCCCAGAACATCAAACATTTTTTTGGCGGGAAGGGATACATTTTTAGGAAAAGGATTTTTTTCAACATTAACACAGGCTTGCGCGAGTTCACCGACAACAGTATGTGGCTTGGGGGAGGAAGCATGACCTCCACTGGATTCCAACACCAATTCGAGTTCCAGCATTCCCTTTTCTGCGATTCCCACCAAAGCACAGTCTTCTTCTACGCCCGGAAATATCTTGGATACAACTGCACCACCTTCATCAACTACCAAAGAAGGCTTCATTTTCTTTTCTTCAAACCAATCAACGATGACAACTGCCCCTTTACCGGCAATTTCCTCATCGCCGGCAAAAGCAAAATACATATCTTTTTGGGGGGTATATCCTTTTTCCAATAAATGTTCCGCCGCACTCAATGCCCCATTAAGGGTTATTTTTGTATCAAGCGTTCCCCGTCCCCACAGATACCCATCCTTGATAACACCGGCAAATGGTGCTTCCTGCCACGATGCTTCGTGAACCGGAACCACATCATAATGAGCCATCAAAACAGTAGGTTCCTGTGTAGACTCCACTCCCGGCCAAAAATACAATAAACTGCGGTCTCCCAGTTTCATCCATTGCATTTTTTCGTGAACCAGAGGAAATATGTTTTTTAGTGTTGCTTCCAACCTCAGAAATTCCGCTTCATCTTCCAACTGTTTATTTTTATAGGAAACGGTTCTACATTGAATCAAAGCCTGGAGGTTTGCAACTGCCCTTTTCTTATCAAATTCAACATCTTCTGAAAAATCCGTTTCCTCATTTTTAGGTTGGAATAAAAAGGTTCGGACAAGTATAATTCCTATAAAAATGAGTAACAGAATTCCAATTCCAATCAACCATTCCATTATTCATTTTCTCCTTTGCTTTTCTTTGCGGTCAGCCAGCCCTTCTTATACATCCATTTGGAAACAAAGATGGTGACGATTGCACCAACCGGAACCATGATTCCTACTTTAGATGCATCAAGAAAATCAATAAAAATAAATAATACCAACATTAAGATGATAGGAAATATCGCTATTTTCCAGTTTTTGGAAACATATACAACAGCAAGTCCCCCAAACAGAGCAGGAAGAACATTGTCGAAAGCAGGGCGGATTGCTTCACTTTGCAGGAATGCTCCAACCGGTCGAATCAGGACGATAAGAAGCACCCCGATTGCCAGAATAAGGGTAGTAACAATGCTGGACACTGCAACTGCAATTGTTGAAATGATTTCACCTTCTTCTGTTCCACTTTTCACCTGTGCGTTTTCCATAGCTGTTAAGGCAGCAGGTGCTTTGAGATTGGTAATGTTTCCGGTAACAAAGGAAAGGTAACTTGCTCCTGCCCCAATCATTGGTACATATGTTGCGATTTCAATAATTCCAACTGCCCAGAACAGAGGAATAATGGAAGTGAATCCCACCAATAAACCTTTCCATTCCGGTAAAGCCTGGTAAATAATCATTAGGGCAAAAGGAAAAGCTGTAATCGCAATGGCAGCAGTAATGCCCCAAATCTTACCCCAGCGATGAATTTCTTCAATAAAATTTCCTTTATTTTTCATCTTTCTCACCTACCCTAATATCGCATTCGTAATTGGAAGTGCACAGATCATCGATACAACCATACTGATTGGAATCGCATAGTTTTCCAATGCCTTCCATTTCGTTTTCTTGATAATAACACCGACAATAATCATCGTAACCGATGATATTGCCATTACGAATACCGGAATCCACCCGGTAAGACCTTTTTTCACGTCAGCAAAAATGAACCCTAAAAAAGCACTGATCATTCCTACAAACATTGCAGAAACAAAGAGTTCCGTCCATTCACTGTTTTTGATTTTCATTTTTTCCATTCTTTTTGTAATTGGTTTGCAGACAAAAGGAACAGCGACAATACCAACAATGATACCAAGCGTCATGACAAGCGCAATTGTAACATATTGGCCACCGGTTTGAATCGTTGTCCAGCCAAGGACTTCCATAACCGTACTCGCCGCAGTCAACTCATATGTCAGGGCACCGATGACACTTAAACGAAGCCAAGGCAGGACATACCCACCCAATGCACCAA
>JAQUYJ010000032.1 GCA_028691905.1 Bacilli bacterium | reverse complement strand
AATACTGGGAGGATATCGATTATTATCAATCAAGAATGTACCTTTATTTTAATAAAAAGGTAATTATTAATATTAAATGGGGAACAGAAAACAATAAAAAGACAACGATAAAAACGAAAAGAGGAGATATCATTCTTCATCACACCGAGCAGGAAGTAATTATGGACGGATCTATTGTTTTCAAAAACAATCAAAACCGACTGCAGACCCATTATCAGAACTTCTTTTCTTTCCATACCGATATAAAACTATCTGAAAACGAAATACTGGCAATTCACACCAAAGTATTAGAGGGAGAAAATTAATGTATTTAAATAAATTTAAAAAAGCCAATAAGATATTTACTGACCGTGTCGAACCCAAAATATTTCTTCAAAAAGAATTAAGCAGATTAAAAAATACAGAAGAGTACAAAAAAATTGTGAATTTTTTTGGGATCGGCGGGATTGGCAAAACAAGATTTCTGAAAGAAATGAAATATAAGGAAGAAGAAACAGGTATCATAAACTTTATTCAAATCAGTTTTGACACATATGAATATGATACGCCGGTAAAAATATTGCTTTGTATGCGAAAGCAGTTTGAAGACATCGATTTTACTTTTTTTGATTATGCAATCATTCAGTATTATCAAAAAAACGGATTTAGTTCGAAAGACATTCTGGATAAAATGAAAACGATGAAAAGTGGAATCAGTGATACATTGATGATGTTAAGCGATATGGGAGCATCCGAATTTATTCCGTATTATTCGGTAGCTAAAAATCTTTTTAAAGGATTGAAAGAAGTAGGTAAATATCTCAAATACAAAAAATATGAAGCCGATTTTAAAAGCATTGAAGAATTGACGGCGAATGAAATATACCTATTACTGCCAAAAATGCTGGCGGATGGAATTAATGAAGCAAACAGAAAAATACTATTCTACTTGGACGATTTTGAAAGCATGCTGAAGCGTATCAAGGATAAAAGTATTTCGGACGATTCTTTGAGATGGCTTATTGATTTCTTCATTGAAACGAAATCTGTTTTATTGGTAATCGCCTCACGGGATAAAATCAATTTCAGTTATAAATATCCTCAACTGGCTGAATATACAACTCAGTATTATCTGGATAAGCTTAGTATGGAAGATTCAAAGATGTTTTTAAGAACAGTCCCCATTCAAGAAGAAAAGATTATTAACCAAATTGCTACTTTATCTTCCGGAATACCGCTCTATTTGGATATGTGTGCGGATTTGTATGTGAAAAGTGAACATTTTGATTTTCATAATCTGTCTATACAGGAAATTATTGATCGGTATTTGCGTCATCTTGAGTTGCAGGAACGAGAACTAATCTTATATTTATCTTATTTAAATTCATTTGAAAATGATTTTGTTTGCTATCTGGCCAAAGCAAAAAATATTGCAATCTCAGATCAGCAAATGAATGATTTTCTGGAATTATCGATTTTTGTAGAAACAAATGAATATAAAAAAATTGATTCAAGTGTCAAACTGCATATATTTGAAGGAAAATTAAATGAAGATGTTTCGGGTATTTGCACTGTTTTAAGAAACTATTTAACAGAAAAAATCACAATCGAACAAAACAACTACATTCATTATTTCAATCAGTTGATATACTTGTACGGAAAAAAAGACAGAACAATGGATTCTGTCGAAACGGAATCGATTGTGTATATGATTGCCAGGTTAATAGATAGAGGAAATTGGATTAGTATAGAAAAAAATATAAATCAGGCAAATAAATCAAATCCGCATTTTTCACCTATTTTTAATTATTTTAATATTTTATGGCTTCGAAGAACGGGAAAAATTAAAGAAGCAAAAATATTTTATGAACAAAAAAGAGAAACGGGATTTGATAGCAGTATCTATGGAAAAATGAAATCCAGTTATGAGATGATATATGTTCAAACACTTCACTTAATGGGAAATTACGAAATTGCGATGGAAAAATACAGTGAAATGATATCTAACTATGAGTTGTTCGGTGCGAGTGCCATAGAATTAAGAACAGTTTATTTGGCTAAAATAAAATATGCGGATATTTTATTTCTAAAAGGTTCTTTTAATCAATCAATGAATTTAGTCAATCAATTTGATTTAAACAAACTGGTCGAGTCAGAAATTAAAATGGAAGTATTAAGAGTAAAAGCGCATATATATCGTTTTAACTATATGTTTGATCAGGCAATTAAAATTTACAGTTACATTTTAGAGAATGAATCAAGCAAGGATATTAAAATACTGGGAAATATTTACACCAATCTAGCCGAATCCTATGCATTGGTCGACCCCGAACAGGCATTGGCATATTCAGAAAAGTCGTTGGAAATAAATACCGCTATTCAGTCTGCTGTTGAAATTGGTAAAACATATGCCGCAAGGGCAATTGCATTTGGTAGACTCAATCAAATAGAAAAAGGCATCGAAGAAGCAAACAAAGCGATTGATACACAAGTGATGACGGGATATAAAGCAGGTGTTTTATTTGGCAAAATAGCGAAGTTGTTTTTAGAATTTTCATATAACCAAAGCGAATTGACGCAGGAAAAAAAGAAATTAATAATTGAAATCAATGAAACAATTAGTGAAATTAAAGTTTATTCATATCTTTGTCTGTTAATAAATAAAGTAAGCAAACAAGACATATTTGAAGTAAATGAAATTGATTGGTTGAATAAAGAAACAGCATACAAAGACTTGGTTTAATTGGTTGGTATACATTTTATGAGCAGACAGTGAGGATTTCCCCTTATTTTATGTTATAAACAGGGGACTTGTTTATGGAGGAAATCTAAATTCAAACAGCATTATACCCATAATCAACATTCTATTCATGCATTTATCTTGATTTGTATTCAATCAACTCATTAACTGTCATTCCCTTCTTTGGTTTATCTGTAGATACTCACAAGCAAGAACATATTTTAATACTTATTTCAAATAGTTTAATTTATAATAAAATGATACATAGGTAAAAAATAAAAAGTAGATAATTGGATTTATCTACTTTATATTTTCTATTTTTCTTTTTTTTCCTTCTCAGTAGTTAGTACCTCTTGTAAAGATGCAGCCAAACCTGCCATACCCTGAATTTCAGAAGGAATAATTAATTTTGTTGCCTGGCCTTTTGATACATCAATCAGAGCCTCATATGCTTTTATAGTTAGAACAGCTTTGTCTGCTCCAGAAGCTTTAATTAAACTGATTCCTTCCGCTTTTGCTTTTTGTACAGCAAGAATAGCTTCTGCTTCTCCTTCTGCTTCAAGAATGGCTGCCTGTTTGTTTCCTTCAGCCTGCAGGATCTGTGATTCTTTAAATCCTTCAGCTTGTAAGATAGCGGAGCGTTTTTCCCCTTCTGCTCTTAGTATGGATTCACGGCGTTCACGTTCGGCACGCATTTGCTTTTCCATGGCATCACGGATATCTTTTGGTGGCAAAATATTTTTCAATTCAACTCGGTTGACTTTCATTCCCCAGGGGTCAGTTGCTTCATCAAGGATTGTGCGCATTCTTGCATTAATTAAATCACGGCTGGTAAGAGTTGCATCGAGTTCAATTTCACCGATAATATTACGCAGGGTTGTTGCTGTCAGTTTTTCCAAAGCTAAAGTCGGGCGTTCAACACCATAGGTAAAAGCTTTCGCATCGGTTACTTGATAGAAGATAACGGTATCAATTTGCATTGTAACATTATCCTTTGTAATAACAGGTTGGGGATCATAGTCAACTACCTGTTCTTTCAATGATATTCTTCTCGAAACTTTAAAAAAGAAAGGCCATAAGAAGTGAATTCCGGGTCCCCATGTAGTATGGTATAGACCTAATTTTTCAATAACCCAAGTATTGGCTTGCGGTACAATTTTTATACTAGAAGCAAAGATAATTGCAACTAATATTGCAATAATAATAAAGATAATACCTCCCGTATTAGGAGCTAAAAAGAGATTGAATAACATATTTTTCCTCCATTATTCATAATATATATTAATTTTTAATATTTTTAAACCAAATTGAATACTTTCTCTATCCAACAGTTGATAGAGTTCATCGTTAAATGCTTCTACATTATTCCGCATTTCAATCAAAGTTTTTTGTTTCGCAAGAAACTGTATTTGTTCTTTTGCGATTACTGCTGCTAAAGAATGCTGCGCATATAGAAGGGGATCTTCAATCTGACAGGTACAATTCAATTTCAAGGCAAGCTTTTGCTCATCCTTTGTTTGAATGTTTTGGAAAAACATTTCCTGGTTAAAGGGGGTAAGAGAAATTTTATGTGTAATCTGATCAAAGAACGGAATAATAAAATGGATTCCTGTTTCCAATTTGCGGTGAAATTGCTTTTTTCTTTCAATAAGCCAAACTGTTTTATTTGGAACGATACGAATAGACAAGACCAATCCTAAAATAATAAATAGAAATATGATGCCAAATATTTCATAACTAATGGATAAAAACATCATTCATCCTATAAAGGAGTAATATTGCTGTTATCGATTTTTGATATAATTAATTTTGTTCCACTAATGGCATCTATCGAAACTTTTTCACCAACAGCAAAAGATTTGTTATCAAAATTTGCTGCTCGCCATAAGGTATTATCGACTTTTACTTCGCCAATTTCTCCAGGCAATACTTCTTTGGTGATAACACCAATCATACCAATTACTTTATCAGCATTGGTTCTGATAACATTGCTTTCCATCATCCGTTTAGTAAGCGGTCTTGTTGCGAAGAGCAAGATTAAAGAAATCACAAGGAATATGGCAATTTGATAAATTTCATTTAATTGGAAAGCGGCTGCAATTAATCCACCAATCGCGCCTATTGTAAACCAGATGGTTACTAATTGTGAAGTTTCCAGTTCAATGATAACAGTAATGACAATAAATACACTCCAAAGAATAATCATTACCCAATCCATTATAAAACCTCCCTTTCTAAGAAGACCTGTAAGAACTTTTCCTGTTGATGCCATTCACATTGAAATTTGTGAAAAGCTGTTTGAGAGAAATCCAAAGGATGGACAGCAGTAATATTGCGCACAATATTTTTACCGTTAATCCTTCCATAACTTGGTTTGATAGAAATTTGATGAGTTTCATCCTCTTTATATAATCCCATTGCTACTTCATCTTTTGAAATTGACTTTATAATCAAAGCATGTGATTTTTGATCATATCCAATTAATGTACGATAAGCATTTTTAAAATGGGCACTGGCTACCGTATTCAGCGTAATATTAGTCTCATAAACAGTTACAACTCCTTCAAAACTTTTCGAAAACCATTGTACATCCATAACATCTTCCTCCTTTACATTTATTATACAACATTATTCAAAATAATTCAAGAGAATTCACAAAAATATTTTAAAAATATTATATTTTAGAGAAAAAACAAAAAACAGTTGAAAAATCCAGATTATATGCTATAATAATATAAGATAAAATCAGGAGGCTAACATGAAATCTCGTAAGAAATTCCCCATAAAAAAATTAATTTTTCTGGCAATTGTCACACTTATACCATTACTTGCCAGTTATTTTATTGGTATATATTCCTATAATCGTTATGAACCAACATTCTTTAATGAATATATGGACAGTGCAGAAGAAACGACTGAAGACAAAATTCATGCGTATTTAAAGTATGCGACCTATGCATATGAAAAAGAACCTTATTTTGAAAAAACAATTAAAAACACGAATAACAATAACGACGCAGCATTATTTCAAATATATCGTGGAATTACAAGCGAAGAGTCAAGAGATGATGATAACGAAATAGTGATTACCTACAAAGTAAAATATTATTTTGCCGTATATAATATTAATTATACAGAGATTATTGCAATAAAAGATCCCACAGGGGAAGAAAAACTGACTTACAACAGTTTGCCTTCCATGTATGTGAAAATAACGGATGTAAATGAAGATACATATAAAACATCTGCTTCTTTGGGAATTCCTGGGGATGAAGTATTGATTGATGATTATTTATCCACTCCTGATGAAGATTACAGAGGAAGAGAATTAAACTCAAAATATTTAAAATGGGTTGAATTGACGCCAAGCGATGCTTTTTCAGACGAAGTTACAATCGAATTGATTATAGCTGATGCATCTTCTGAAGGATCTGCGTCTTATTATGTGGTAATGGATACAATCACTAAAAATGATTTTACAAGAAATATCGATGATTTTGACTTTGATACACTGGAAGAAGGATTTGAATTCAATAATCAAGAAGCCGGATACTTTTCTTATGTTTTTAAAACTAAAATCTGGTGGCAATCGTTAATTGCTTTCGTATTAATCGGATTTATTACATATAGTTTCTATTTTGTTTGGCAAGCCGAAGAAATGATGAGTAAGAAAAAGGAGAAAAAATAGATTGCTTTATGCAATCTGTTTTTAATAATAAAGATGGATATTAAAGAAATAGAAAGAGCCATACTTAAAAAATACCGTTCCAAGTTGTATGCTCCTTTTATTCGTGCTTTACAGGAATATGAATTAATTCAGGAAAATGATAAAATTGCAGTATGTGTATCGGGTGGTAAAGACAGTCTTCTTCTGGCAAAATTGTTTCAAGAGTTGCATCGCCATAGTGATATTCCGTTCGAATTATATTTCATTGCCATGGACCCTGGATTTAACGAAGAAAACAGAAAAGCACTGGAAAACAACTGTCGTATATTAAATATTCCTATTCAAATTAAAAATTCAAAAGTGTTTCAAATTGCACAAAAGCTGGATCCTCAAAAGCCTTGCTATATGTGTGCTAAAATGCGCAGAGGATTTTTATACGAATTTGCAAGGGAATTGGGATGTAATAAAATTGCTTTGGCTCATCATCGCAATGACGTCATTGAAACCATTCTTTTGAATGTCCTATACGGTGGGAAATATAATACGATGATACCTAAACTGAAATCAACCAATTTTGAAGGAATGGAACTCATTCGTCCCTTGGTTTTAGTAGAAGAAAAAGATATTATCAACTACATGAATTATATTGAAATTGTTCCAATGAGTTGTGGGTGTCCGGTAAGTGCAAATGAATTAACATCAAAAAGAAAAGAAATAAAAAAACTAATTGCTGATATAAAAAAAGATTTTAAAGATGTTGAAATCAGCATTTATCGAAGTGCAGAAAATGTTAATAATAACTGTGTATTGGGTTGGAAATGGAAAGACAAAAAATACAGTTTTTTAGATTGCTATAATGAAATAGGCGATGAAGAATAATACTGTTATAACAAGAATATATAAATTTTATATAAATTAAAAACAAAATTATAATTAAATATGAATAGGTATTATATAATTTAAAATCAAACGGCTACATCTATTGGTTCTATTAAAGAACTTATAGACATAGCCGTTTATTTTTTTTGCTAATATTTCCTACATATCAAAATATCAACTAAACAACAACTAAAAACATATTCAAGTATATGTGTTGTAGAATAGAGTGTACACTTATTACACCGTTCACATACATTAGTGGCATAAATAATAAATTATTTAAATTTTAGAATTTATGTTATTTATTATATCTAATATTTTTCTTATGCAAACTCCACAATTTACTCTAATCTTTTTTATGTTAAAAATTTTTTTTAACGGATTTGTATTGATATACGAATCAACTTCTCAATTTTAATAACATCTTTTTGCGACATTGAAATATGATAAACTTTTTTTTGATTTTCTTCTGCATAGACAATATTAAGAAAACATGCTCCCATTTGTAGCATTAATATCCAAAGAGGTTTTATATAAAATACTTCAGTAATAGCTTTAGTTTCGATTTCTTTAATTAATATATCATTATTATATTCTACTATTTTTTTTTCACTAATTAAATAATAACCTTTGCTAAATTTTCTGAAAATTTTATATAATATATAAAATACCAAAATAACTACAAGAATAGAAAAAACATATATTAGTATTGACTCACTATTAATTTCAAACCCCAAAAAATATGAGAGAGAAATCAAAAAAATAAATAGTAAAGAAATCATTAAAAAAATAACTTTATGTGCAAATTTATCTTTATCAATTCTATACATAAAAATCTCCTAACTTATACACCATATATAGTTTGATCAATTAACCATCTAATTGCCATCCCAGGTGCATTTAAAAATACAAAATTTGTTACAGTTGAAGAGAAAACAAATGATGTAGCATATACAAGCGATGTTCCTGTTGATATTCTGCCATATGTGTTACAGGCGTATTGCATAAAATCTCCTGGTGACATCCTTGCTAGCTTATTAGCAAACATTCCATTTTTGCCACCAAAATATGCTAAACCAAAAGTCGCTGCTCCTTGTGCTCCACCTTCTACTCCTGCTAATAACATTTTTCCAAATTGCCAATTATCAGTTTTAGACCCTAAGGTATTTAATGAGTAATGTGCCATTCCAGCAGCTGCTGTAGTTCCTATAGCTATTCCTAATGCAGCAGTGGTCGATAATCCGAATCCAGCTACAGTTATTCCTGTCGATGCTAAACCAGCAGCACCTCCTAATGCCATTGCAGCGCCAAGCGCTCCACCCATTAAAGCTCCACCAATTATATCGCCAGCTAAATCTAGGCCTCTTTCTCCAGCCTTATAAGAAGTATAACCACTAATACCACCACCTACAGCTGCGCCAATAACAATACTTGAAATTAAAAATAATGTAAATAGAGCTAAATGACCATCAGGATCATAATACATCACAGGGTTATTATTACAATAAGCATATAAATTCAACCCATTTACACTACTAGGATCTAAATAACTAACATCATCTGCATTTAACCATCTTCCCCATTCAGGATTGTAGTATCTACTATTACAGTAATATAGTGATGTCTCGTAATCATAACGATATCCTCTATAGGTATAGACATTGATGGAAGGATCTAGTGTGCTGCCGCTTGGTGTATCGACAGATAATATATTCCCCCATCCATCATATCGATACTCTACTTGAACAACACCTATGTTATTCACAATTGCAGTGATATCACCCTGTTGATTTTTAATATAGAAATATTCTTCTCCATCAGCAGCATCATTGATGTTATTGTCATAATGAAAACTGATGAGGGTTC
>JAQUYJ010000031.1 GCA_028691905.1 Bacilli bacterium | reverse complement strand
TCTTCCTTTGTTGATGTTCATTTTGAATATGTGAGAAAAAAAATCAAAATATACCTGCCGAGTAAAAAACAGGATACAGGATGGATTGAAGCGTTGATTGATGTTCTTGAAGATTGGGACAGTCTTCAAAAATGATTGCATAATTCTTATTGTAAAAAAAGCAAAATGTGATATAATAATAGAATAGAGGAGGGTAATATGGGAAAAATAGCCATTATATCGGATGTTAATGCCGGCCTAGATTATTTGAAAAAGGATTCTGGGATTCCGGTATTAAGATCGATTATTAATTTTGAAAACGAACATTTAATAGATGGAATTGATATTAAAGCAGATGAATTTTATAAAAGACTGCAGGAAGAAAAAACGATTCCTTCCACATCAGCCCCAACCGTCGGGGAAGCGATGGAATTATTGGACCGTATGGTTGAGGAAGAATATACGGATGTAATCATGTATTCCATATCCTATCAGTTAAGTTCGATTGGTCAAATGGTTGAAACATTGATCGAAGAATACAAGGATAAAATCAAGATTCATGTAATTGACACCAAAAAAGCAACCTATTTGCAGGGATATCTGGCGGTTACCGCGAAAGAAATGGCTGAAGCGGGGAAATCCGTTTCAGAAATTATGGATTATTCCAATTATTTAATTGTTCATTCCCATGCTTATTTTGTTGTGGATGATCTGAGTTATTTGGTAAAAAACGGACGAATCAGCGGTGCAGCAGGATTTTTGGGTGGCCTGTTGAAAATCAAACCTGTTTTGGAATTGACAAAAGAAGGAAAAATAATCAGTTTTGAGAAAATAAAAACACACCGCGTTGCTGTAGAACGACTGATTGAACTTATTTTAGAAGAAATAAAAGAAGCAAAAAAAATCAAATTGTTTATTTTCCATACTGTTCGTGAAAAAGATGCGAAAGAACTGGCTAAATACATGAATGAAAAAATATCAATTGAAAAAGACATTGAAGTTCATATGATTACTCCGGCAGTCGGGGCACATATCGGATGTGGTGTTTTAGGCATGGGATATTATATACTGGAAAAATAGGAGGAGCAAATGAAGCAAAACTTTTTAAAAATTTATTACATTTGTACGGGAGCATTTGCAGGACTGGGCGCACTTTACTTTTTAGTAAAAGCAATATTGGGTTTAATAAACCCCGACAATATAACCGCTGTTTTTGAAACACTGGATATCATTGCCTTTATATCCCTGGGAATCAGTTTATTGATGCTCATTGTAATTGTTTTGGCTGCTGCATATCTGGATAAAAAAACAGAGAAAAAGCAAATGATAAAAGAAAAAGAAAAAGATGTTTTATCAAAGTATAAAACAAAGAAATAGGAGGAAAAACAATGCTTGTAAACATGACTAAAATGCTCAATAAAGCAAAAGCCAATAAATATGCTGTTGGGCAGTTCAACATTAATAATCTGGAATGGACAAAAACCATTTTAACGGTTGCTCAGGAAATGAACTCACCCGTAATTTTAGGAGTAAGTGAAGGAGCTGCGCGTTATATGGGAGGATATCGTACTGTTGTCGGTATGGTAAAAGGCCTGGTAGAGGATTTAGCGATTACTGTTGATGTTGCTATACATCTTGACCATGGATCCAATTTTGAAAACTGCAAGAAAGCAATTGATGCCGGATTTACTTCAGTAATGATTGATGCTTCCCATCATCCCCTGGATGAAAACATCGAAATTACAAAACAGGTAGTGGACTATGCCCATGCCCGTGGTATCAGTGTTGAAGCAGAGTTGGGTACTGTCGGCGGTCAGGAAGACGATGTTGTCGGTGGCGGTATTAAATATGCCGATAAAAATGAATGTGTCCGCCTTGTGAAAGAAACTAAAATTGACTTTTTGGCTCCTGCTCTGGGCAGTGTCCATGGTCCTTATAAAGGAGAACCGGTTCTTGGTTTCAAGGAAATGGAAGAAATTAAAGAAGCAACCAATATTCCCCTTGTATTACATGGCGGAACAGGTATTCCGGATGAAAAAATTCAACGTGCCATTCGCTGCGGAACAGCAAAAATAAACGTTAATACGGAATGTCAGTTGGCGTTTGCCAGAGAAATCAGAAAAGTATTGGATGAAGATAAAAAGGTTTATGATCCAAGAAAATTTATTGGCCCGGCAGCTAAAGGAATTGCTGCTGCAGTAAAAGAAAAAATATCTGTATTTGGCTCAGCCAATCAGGCAGAATAAAACCAGCAAAAGCTGGTTTTTATTTTCAAATAGATAAAAACATGTTATAATATTAAACAGGTGATGACATGGAATCCAACATAGAATTTTTTGAAAAACAAAGAAAGCAGGCAGTTTTACTTGACGACCGAAAAGAACTGGCAAGAATTTGCTCGTTTTTACTGCCATTAACAAAAGAAGATTTTCTGACAGAATATTATTTGCAGTATGCACAGGGAAACAGAAATTTTGCCTTTTCCTGTAAACCAACCGAAGAGCAGGCTGAAGAAATATTTTTTCATCAGTTGCGGAAAAATACTCATCCAGATAAAGTTTGGCTGGAACAGTGGATTGCAGCCTATATGCAGGGTAGCCAGGATAAATTTATTCAGCTGCTTCATCAGAATGAAGCATTGATGGACAAAAAGACAAGCAGTGAACTGCGCGGACAGTTATTTGAATTTATTCCGATTCCGGATGAAGAGAAAAAGGACAAAAAACGGTTTCATGCTGTTTTATTCATCGTAACGGGGTTACTGATATATGGATTGCTTGCCCTAAGCGTTTATTTTTTTATTGATAAAGAAGCTCTCTTTTTTACGAATGTTTTTTTCTTGCTCATTCCGGTTTTTTTAATAGCAAAAGGAATATTGAAACTGCTCCTCAAAAGAGATCCCTTCTATTATGTCGTCCCTTGTGCCCTGTTTCTATTAATTGTTTTTTCATACCTGACGATGTTTTGGATGGAACCCAATATCTTTCTTCATATAAAAAGAATTGCCCTATTCCTGATTGAATTCTGGGAATATATTGCAAGGAAGTTGGTATAAACATGAGAATTTTAGGGACCGAGAACCTACAGAATTTGCTTGTGAAACGGGATGAAAAAAGGAGGCTGGTAGTACACCAGCAGCTGGACACAGCAAAAAGATTTGAACCAATGTATTATGAAGCAAAGAAAAAAGCAAAAAATCATTTTTATTATGCCCTGTATTCAGTTGTTGCGTATCTTCTTTTTTGGTTATTTATTTATGATCAGCTGGAGAATTTATATATTAAAATACTGATTGGAATATTTTCATTTTTACTTATTGTAATGATTTTTCGGGCGGTTCAGGAAAAACAAAAAGAAGAATTTGTAAAAAGAGAGTGGGACCGTGTTAATCTGGCAGATGAAGAAGCGATGAATGAAGTAATAAAACTGCAGCGCTTAATTGCAAGTGAAATGATTAACGTAATTTGCTTTTCGGAAAATTATCTTCAACTTCAAACCATTCCGATTTCCGAACAAAAACAATGGTATCAGAAAAAACTGCAGGATTTGGTTCATGCGATTCAGGCTAAAAACAACAACAAAGCAACAGTAATTGATTTTATTGCATTTTATGAAACGTGGCAGCAAAAAGTGGAGAGTGAATAACTCTTCTTTTTTTATAGAGCAAATCACTTTACAATATACCCCATGGGGTATATAATGAATTTATAAAACAGGAGGTAGAAAAATGGATTCGTGTAAAATGAAATTTCGAAGTAAAGAAGAACAAAGGTTATTGCAAAACAGAATAAGCCGAATTGAAGGTCAGATCAAAGGAGTCAAACAGATGATTGATGAAAACAGATATTGTGATGATATCCTTATTCAGGTTTCCGCAATCGAACACTCTGTGAAGGCCTTGGGAAAAGTTATATTAAAAAATCATATGCAAACCTGTATGAAGGAGGAACTGTTGGCAGGAAATGATGCTATTATTGATGAGATAGTAACTTCTTTTTCACGACTGTATTAATATATGAAAAAAGACAAAAAGATAGAATTAAATATTGGAGGAATGACTTGTGCCGCCTGCAGCGCAACGATTGAAAGAAATGTAAAGAAAATGCCCGGAGTAAATCAAATACAGGTAAATTTAATAACCAAAAAGGCAGTAGCATTGATTGACGCGGAACTGGTTGATCCATCCCAAATTATTAAAACAATTAATAAACTGGGATATGATGTTCTACCGGATGAGAAAAAAAGTAAAATAGATGAGACAAAAAGTTATTTAATAAAGTTGGTTTTCGCAACCTTATTCACTTTACCGCTCTTTTATATTGCGATGGGGCATATGATAGGACTGCCAATTCCCAATATTATTAACCCCCATCATTATCCGCTTGCTTTTGGATTGACTCAGCTTGGGCTTGTCATTCCAATCATGGCCGTGGGATATCGTTTTTATACCCATGGGTTCCGTAATTTGTTTTTAAGGCAGCCCAATATGGATTCGCTGATAGCAATCGGTACTGGAAGTGCATTTTTATACGGAATTTACGCTTTGATCAATATTAATCAAGGCATAGGTTTGTATTTTGAAAGTGTCGGTGTTATTATATCGCTTATTCTGCTTGGAAAATATTTGGAAGCAGTATCGAAAGGGAAAACATCACAAGCCATCAAAAAATTAATGGAATTATCTCCTGAAACTGCCCGTGTTATACGGGATGGGCAGGAATTTATCATTCCTTTTGAAGAAGTGATGGTAGGCGATGCAATCCGCGTAAAACCGGGTGAAAAAATACCGGTTGACGGTGTTATTATTGAAGGATATACTTCGGTTGATGAGTCGATGCTGACCGGTGAAAGTTTACCGGTAGAAAAAAAGACGGGTGATTTTGTAATCGGAGCCAGTTTAAACAAATTGGGCAGTTTTATCTATCGGGCGACCAAGATTGGTAAAGATACAGTTTTATCACAGATTATTCGCTTAATTGAAGAAGCGCAGGGTAAGAAAGCACCGATTGCGAAACTGGCCGATACGGTCAGTGGCTTTTTTGTCCCGGTGGTTATTGCTATTGCTTTCTTCAGTGCTGTTATCTGGGGATTCATTCAAAAAGATTTTGAATTTTCCTTAACTATTTTTGTTTCGGTACTGGTTATTGCCTGTCCCTGTGCACTTGGCTTAGCCACCCCAACAGCAATTATGGTTGGAACAGGAATGGGAGCACAGGCAGGGGTGTTGATTAAAGGCGGGGATATTCTTGAAGCTGTCCATAAAATAGATACGGTTGTTTTTGATAAAACGAAAACATTGACGCAGGGAACTCCCTATGTCGTTCATAGTCCTTTTGAAATGGAAACAAATAAGTCATTAATGAATATGGTGTACAGTGTTGAAAAAGCATCAGAACACCCACTGGCAGAAGCAATTGTAGCCTATTTAGAGGAAAAAGGTGCAAGTTTGATGCCGTTGGATGAATTCAAAGCCATTCCGGGCTTAGGACTGGAAGCAAAAATCAAAAACGATATCATTCAAATTGGAAATGAGCAATTGATGGAATCATATCATATTGCATTAACCGAACCAGAGGCAAGTGAAGCCTGGGCCAAACAGGGGAAAACGGTTATATATATCGCTGTCAATTCAGAAATGATTGCGAAAATGGCTATTGCTGATGTATTAAAGCCGGAAAGTAAAAAAATAGTGGCTGATCTGCAGAAAAGAGGACTGGAAGTAATTTTACTGACTGGGGATCATCCAACCACCGCTCATGCCATTGCAAAAGATTTGGGAATAGAGCAGGTTTTTGCTCAAGTATTGCCAGATCAAAAAGCTAAAATTATACAGGAAATCAAGAATACAGGTAAAAAAGTAGCAATGGTTGGCGACGGTATCAATGATGCTTTGGCCTTGGTGGAAGCAGATGTAGGAATATCAATTGCCAATGCCAGCGATATTGCCATCGAATCAGCGGATATTGTTCTGATGAAAAATGATTTAAACGGTGTTCGGAAAGCCATTGATTTAAGTAAAAAAACAATCAAAACAATCAAGGAAAACCTCTTTTGGGCTTTCGCATACAATGTCATAGGTATCCCGATTGCAGCAGGAGTATTGTATTTGGTGAATGGGATTCTATTAAATCCGATGATTGCTGCTTTGGCGATGGCATTTAGTTCTGTTTCTGTTGTTTTAAATGCACTACGGTTACGTTTATATAAAATGAAAGATTAAACTACGTTTTTACGTAGTTTTTTAAAAATGAAAATTTGTAAAAAGACTTTTAAAAAAGCAAAAAATAGTGTATAATGAAAAAAGGTTTTATAATTGATTTCCAGTATTACAACTGTTGACAGTCAAAAAACCATAAAATTTACTTATTTATATAAAAACAAAGAATTTACAATCTCTTTTTAAAAAATTGTGATATTTTTCCCCCACCAATACACAGCTAAGCTTTTTTGACGGGAAATTCGCCATATAATCCGTTTTTGTTTGATTTACTTATCATTTTAGAGATGACTCGATAAAATCAGCAGAACGCAAAATTTAAAACGGGTTGAAACAGAAAATGATTTTTCAATTATCCAAAAGGAGCTGATTTGATTGTCAGAAAAAATATACACTTTTAAATCAATCAAAACACTCCGTTTACAAATCAGAATGTTTCAAAAAGAAGACAGTGAAGCCTACTTTGATTTGTTTTCCAACCCTCTGGTGATGCAGTATTTACCGATAGAACCATTTCAAAAACAGGAGGAAGCAAGCAAGGCACTTGAAAAAATCGCTTTTGAATATGAAAATGGATTGTTCTATCGTCTCGCTGTTGAAGAAATATATTCAAAAGAGTGTATCGGGTACATTGGCTTATCAAGAATGATGCAAAGACAGGGAACCTGTGAAGTGGTTTATGCCTACCGGGAAGCATTTTGGAATAAAGGGTATGCTGTTGAAGCATTAACAGCCTATGTTGCTTTCCTGGAAAATACATATCACACAATAATTGGCGGTCATGTTGACGAAAACAAGGTTTCAGGTTATGTCCTGGAAAAATGTGGTTTTGTAAGAAAACCTGATTTAGACACAGAAATGACAATTCACGGCAATAAAAAACATATATATAATTACATAAAAGAAAGGAAACAAAGCAAATGAAAAAATGGCTTGTAGTAGTTGTATTATTCTTAGCAGTATGGATGCTGGGAGGATGTAAGAAAGAAGAAGCACTAAAAGATTTGGCACTCGATGAGATTTTTACTCAGGAAGGAACGTATTTTGTTTATTTTTACCGCGACGGATGCGCCGACTGTGAACAAATAAAACCGATTATTTTAAGTTATATCGAAATATTGAAAAGTGATCCCGAAGAATATGAAGGAAAATCAATGATATATGCGGTAAATTTATCTGTTGAAGAAAATGAAAAAATATTTCGGGTTTATTCAAACAGCCGTCTCCAATGGGGAACAGGACAGGGAGCTGAATTAAACTTTTGGGTGGACGGAGTAACAGAAGCAGATAATTTATATATTGCGTCTACTTCTTCTCTAATTAGCATTGGACCAAATGCTGAAGATGATATCATTGCTCAGTTTGAAGCACAGGGTTATGATGCAATCTATCAACGCCTGGCACAGCATTTGAATCTTCCGATGGAAGAAGCACAGCAATAAAGAAAAAAAATCATAAACACTTAGTTTATGATTTTTTTATATATGGATTGTGCTGCTTTTTTTCCGGCACCCATTGCAAGAATTACCGTTGCAGCACCGGTTACGGCATCCCCTCCGGCGTAAACCAAAGGAATGGAAGTCTGAAGGTGCTCATCAACAACAAAACAACCACTCCGATCCACTTCCAATTGTTTGGTTGATTTTCGAATAAGTGGATTGGGGAAATTGCCCAATGCTTCAACAACGGTATCTACTTCAAGCAGAAAGGAAGAATCAGGAATTTCAACCGGTCTTCTTCGTCCGCTTTCATCCGGTTCGGTTAACTCCATTTTTATGCACTGCAGGGCACGAACACGAAAGGTATCATCGGCTAAAATTGCTTGCGGATTAGTTAATAGCATCATTGTGATGCCTTCTTCTTTCGCATGCTCTATTTCTTCTTTCCGGGCCGGCATTTCTGCTTCACTTCGTCGATACACAAGATATACCGTTCCTTTTGAAAGACGTTTTAATGATCTGGCAGCATCCATTGCCACATTTCCTCCCCCAATTACAGCAATGTTATGCATTGTCGGTAGAGGAGTGTCACTGTTGCTCTGATAGGCTTTCATGAGATTAATCCGGGTTAATATTTCATTTGCGGAAAAAACTCCATTATACGATTCGCCTGGTATATTTAAAAATTTAGGTAATCCTGCTCCGCTTGCCAGGTAAATAGCTTCATATCCGTCAAAGAAGAGTTGGTCAATCGTCAATGTTTTTCCAATTACGACGTTTGTTTGGATATGAACACCCATTGCCCGCAAATGATCTATTTCTTTGTTCACAATTGATTTCGGCAATCTAAATTCCGGAATTCCATAGGTTAGTACACCACCCGGGAGATGAAGTGCTTCGAAAACGGTGACTTGGAATCCTTTTCTTCGTAATTCAAATGCACAGGTTAAACCGGATGGTCCGGAACCAACAATTGCCACTTTATGAGGGATTTCAACAATGCTGTCGATTTGACAGGTAGTCACATGGTCGCCAACAAAGCGTTCCAATCGACCGATTGCAACACTTTCTGAGCGTTTGTTGCGCACACACAACGCTTCACACTGACTTTCCTGTGGACATACCCGACCGCAGATGGCAGGAAAAAGGTTGTCCCGGGTAATAATAGCATATGCTTCATCGATTTGTTCATTTCTGATTGCCTGTATGAAATCAGGAATATTGATTCCAACAGGACATCCCTGAATACAGGGTGCGTTTTTACAGTGCAGGCATCTTCCTGCTTCCGCTTGGGCCATTTCCCAGGTATAGCCGGTTGCGACTTCATCAAAGGTTTGGATTCTTTTGACAGGATCTAAAGAGGGCATCGGATATCTATTCATGATTCACCTTATTCAATAAGTGACAGGCATCTTCGTAATGCTTTTTTTCAAAAGTCTGATACATTTTGTTTCGGGCAATTGTTTCATCAAAATCGACAAGATGACCATCAAAGTCCGGTCCATCAACACAGGCAAATTTCATTTTTCCTCCTACACTGTCACGACAGCGTCCACACATTCCTGTTCCATCGACCATAATTGAATTAAGGGAAACGACAGATGGCATGGCA
>JAQUYJ010000030.1 GCA_028691905.1 Bacilli bacterium | reverse complement strand
CACTGGATGGATATGATTTACCGGTATCTGCTTTCACAGGATATGAAGACGGAACCATGCACAATGGAAGTGCAGCATATGAAAAACGTTATATTTCTTCCTTTGTTCCACAATGGAATTCAGATAACTGTATTCAATGTAATCAATGTTCCTTTGTATGTCCTCATGCTGTCATCCGTCCATTCCTGGCAACACAGGAAGAATTGGTCAAAGCTCCGAAAAATACAATTACTATTCCTGCTGTCGGAAAAGGTTTCGAAGGCCTGCAATACGCTATTCAGGTATCAATTGCTGATTGTACCGGCTGTGGAAACTGCGCAGATGTATGTCCGGGCAAGAAGGGTGAAAAAGCCCTTGTCATGACTCCGATTGAAGTTGAAATCGAAGCTAAAAAACAAGATGTTGCTGATTTCTTCTTCCACAACGTTTCCTATAAAAAAGATTTGGTTGATATCACCATGAGTCCTAAAAATTCCCAATTCTCACAACCTTTGTTTGAATTCAGTGGAGCTTGTGCCGGCTGCGGTGAAACACCTTATATTAAATTGGTAACACAGTTATTTGGTGACCGAATGGTTATCGCCAATGCAACTGGATGTTCTTCTATTTATGGTGGATCATTCCCATCCACTCCTTATACCACTAATGAAAAAGGACAGGGACCAGCCTGGGCGAACTCATTATTTGAAGACAATGCTGAATTTGGTTTCGGGATGAGAATTGCCAATGAAACACTTCGAAACCGAATTGGTGTAGCCATGGAACAAGGATTGGAAGACAAAAAATTAAGTGAAAAAGAAAAAGAATTATTTAATACATGGTTGGAAAACCGTGCTTCCGGTGCGGTTACCCAACAAGTGACAAAAGAACTTGTACCTTTGCTTGAAAAGAGCAATGCTGCCTACGCAAAAGAAATCCTTTCTCTAAAAGAACATTTGGTGAAACGTTCCCAATGGATTATCGGTGGAGACGGATGGGCTTATGATATTGGTTATGGGGGCTTAGATCACATTATTGCAAATAATGAAGATGTAAACATTCTGGTATTGGATACCGAAGTATATTCCAATACTGGCGGTCAATCTTCCAAATCCAGTCCAACAGCATCGATTGCGAAATTCACTGCTGCCGGTAAGAAAGGCAAGAAGAAAGATCTTGCTGCCATTGCAATGAGTTATGGTCATGTTTATGTTGCTTCTATATCACACGGAGCATCCCAGGCACAAATGTTGAAAGCAATCAAAGAAGCAGAAAGTTATAATGGACCATCCATTATTATTGCTTATTCTCCATGTATTGCCCATGGCATTATCAATGGTATGGGTAAGAGTCAACAACAGGCCAAACTTGCTGTAGAATGTGGATACTGGACAAACTTCCGTTATGATCCAAGACTTATCGAGCAAGGCAAAAACCCATTTGTTATTGATTCCAAAGAACCAAATTGGGATAAATACGAAGAACACTTGTTAAGTGAAAATCGTTACGCTCAGTTAAAGATGGTCAATCCGGAACAGGCAGATGAACTGTTGCAGGTTAATAAAGAAGAAGCACAGCGTCGATACAAAATGTATAAACGATATGTTGCAATGGATTATTCCGCATAATAAAAAAAATAAGGTAGCAATCGGATTGATTGCTACCTTTTTTTATTGATTGTTTTAACGAAAAGAGGAAGGACGTTTTCTTTTTGAAGTGCGGGAGCTGGTCCATCCTTTCATTCTTTGCATGGCAACAGAAGAAGGAATTGGTTTGGTTTCGATACTTACTTCGCATACTTCTTCTGTAAAGGAAGAAATATGTTTGGATGGGATGTCCTGTCCGATATGTTTTTGAATATCCCGAAGCAATGTTCGCTCGTCACTACTGCAAAACGAATAGGCAATTCCATTTAATCCGGCTCGTGCTGTCCGACCAATTCGATGAATATAGGTATCAGGGACTTCCGGTAAATCAAAATTAATGACATGACTCAGTTCATCAATATCAATTCCCCGGGATGCAATATCAGTTGCAACAAGAATTCTGACTTTTTTAGCTTTAAACAGGCCCAAAGCTTTAGTCCTTGCTGTTTGGGATTTGTTGCCATGAATGGCATCTGCCTTTAAACCGGCTTCATTCAATGCTTTTGCTATTTTGTTTGCTCCGTGTTTTGTCCGAGAGAAAATTAGGGCAGAATCAATTTGTTCATTACGCAGTAAATGGATTAACAAAGCTGTTTTTTTGGTTTTGTTTACATAAAAAACATATTGTGTAATCGTATCAAGGGTTTTTGTCACAGGAGTGATTGCGATTCGAATGGGATTGATTAAAATCGTATTGGCAAGATGAATAATCTCACTGGGCATGGTGGCAGAAAACAGTAATGTCTGGCGGCTGGCAGGCAGGAGATTAATAATTTTTTTCACGTCCAAAATGAAACCCATATCCAGCATATGATCTGCTTCATCCAAAACAAAATAAGATACTTTATTCAACTGAATAAATTTTTGATTGACCAGATCCAGTAAGCGGCCCGGTGTAGCGATTAAAATATCCACTCCTTTTGATAAAGCAAGTGTCTGTGGTTTTTGAGATACTCCACCAAAAATAACAGCGCATTTAATGGGTAAATGCCGGCTGAATTGGATGAAATTATCGTATATCTGCGCAGCGAGTTCTCTGGTTGGAGTAAGGATTAAAGCCTGAATATTTTTTTGATCTGTTCTTTTCTTTGCCTGGATCTGTTGGAGAATAGGAATGGCAAAAGCGGCTGTTTTTCCAGTTCCGGTTTGGGCACTTCCAAGTAAATCCCGACCTTCCAGAATCTGGGGAATTGCTTCGGTTTGAATGGGGGTGGGAATGGTGAATCCTTCTTCTTTGATTGCCCGAAGAATGGGATCAATAATTTTTAAATCGTTAAATGACATAGTTGTCTCCTTTTCTAAAATAAAAAAAACACTGTTTTGATCGAATAAAAATCGCAGTCAAAATAAGTGTTTACTAATAGAAAAAAGCAGATACTATTTGAAATTCATTTATATACTTCAAAACTAAATAATTTATTAATATGTCTCATTATGACACATTCTGGCTAAAATTGCAATGATTAATTGTAAAAAGAGGAAATGGTCCGTTAAATTATCCATTAATAATTGATTATGGAAGAAGAATATTATATAATAGATAAAGAGGAGTAAATTTATATGAGAATTTTATATCTGGATATTGATACAACCCGTGCCGATCATTTGGGTTGTTATGGATATCATAAAAACACTTCCCCCAATATTGACCGTATCGCGCAGGAAGGAATTGTATTTTCCAATTACTACTGTTCTGATGCTCCGTGCCTTCCTTCCCGAACCGCTTTGTTTACGGGTCAATATGGGATTCGCAACGGGGTAGTTGGTCATGGCAAATCGACAACTCAGCTTCACATTGATCCAACAAGAAAATTTCGAAGCCGATTGGAATTCGAAAGTTTATTTGGAATGCTTCGAAACAATGGTTATTATACAGTTGGAGTAACCCCTTTTGCCAGCCGTCATTCCGCTTGGTATTTTTATGGTGGATTCAGTGAAATATATGATACAGGAAAACGGGGAATAGAGAAAGCACATGAAGTTATGCCGACAGCACTTGACTGGCTCAAACGCAATGAAAATCGGGACAACTGGTTTTTATATGTGAATATGTGGGATCCCCATACTCCCCACCGTACACCGGACGAAATAGAAAATCCGTTTACCAAGGATGAAGGTCCAGAATGGATTACAGAAGAAGTATTAAAAAAGCATCAAGCATCAGCAGGACCGCATCATGCTCAGGAATTGATGATGTTTACAGATCAGGTTCCAGCTGCCTATCCCCGTCAAGTCGGAAGATTGGACAATTTGGAAGACGTGAAAAGACTGTTTGATGGATATGATCTGGGAATAAGGTATGCAGATATGCATGTCGGTCAAATATTGGATGTATTGAATGAACAGGGTATCCTCGAAGATACAGCGATTATTGTATCCGCTGATCACGGTGAAAATATGGGTGAACTGGGAATTTATGCAGAACATGGTACAGCAGATGAGGGAACCTGTCATATTCCGTTTATTATCAAATGGCCGAATGGTAAAAAAGGTATTCGTGCCGATGGACTTCATGCCAATGTCGATTTTATTTCCACAATCGCTGATTTGATTAAAGCAAAACCGTCACCGGAATGGGATGGGAAAAGTTTTGCTTCAACCATTACAGAAGGAAAAGACAACGGACATCCCTATATTGTCCTTAGTCAAATGGCTCATGTCTGCCAACGCAGTGTAAGAACAAAAGATCACTTATATATCCGTACCTATCATGATGGATATCATTTTTTCGACAGGCACATGCTGTTTGATATGAAAAATGATCCACACGAACAAAACAATATTGCTTCTTCCCAACCCGAAACAGTAAATAAAATGGCTGCTTTGTTATTTGATTGGCATGATGAAATGATGAAGAAAAACAATTATCAGGAAGACCCGATGTCAACTGTTATGAAAGAAGGGGGACCCTTCCACGCCAGCATGATGCTGAAGAATTATTTTCCACATTTAATAAAGACTAAACGGGAAGCATTTATCGAAAAATATAAAGAAGCCCATCCCGAAGAATTCAAAGATAAATAATGGATGTTCTCAGTTTATTGATTAAAAGTGCTTCCAGTTCCTGCAATTTAAATTGTCGATACTGTTTTTATCAGGATGTCAGCGCACACCGAAAATGGAAAAACAGAGGGATTATGAAAGCAGAAGAGGTCACCAAATTAATCCAAAACGCTTTTCAGTGTGCAAAAAAGGCAGTAATCTTTTCTTTTCAGGGGGGAGAACCGCTTCTTGCGGGACTGCCTTTTTATGAAGCGTTTGTTGAAAAAGTCGCATTATTGAACCATAATAATTGTAGAATCGTTTATTCTATTCAAACCAATGGTGTATTGATTGATGAGAATTGGGCCGGTTTCTTTAAAAAAAATAATTTTCTAGTCGGTGTGTCCCTTGACGGACCGGAATTTGTCCATAATCAAAATCGAATTACCAATAAAAAGGAAGGCAGTTTCGATGAAGTGATGAAAGGAATAGCCCATTTAAAAAAGGCTGATGTCAATTTTAATATTTTATCCGTCCTCACATCCACTTCAATCGTACACAGCAAAGAAATCTTGTCTTTTTTTAAAAAAGAAGCTTTTTCCTATTTGCAGTTTATTCCCTATGTGCCAAATCTGGATTTGCAGGAAAATGATCCTTATATTGTCACCCCCCGCCAATATGAAGAATTTTTGAATATCGCTTTGGATTGGTGGGAACAGGAATTAAATGAAAATCATTTAGTAGGGATTCGTTACTTTGATAATATCATCAGTTTAATTTTAGGGTTCCAACCCCAATCCTGTGATTTAAGCGGTCACTGCAGCAATAATTTGGTAATAGAAGCAGATGGGTCTGTTTATCCCTGTGATTTTTATGTCTTGGATGAATGGAAGATGGGATCCGTCGTCGACAACACATTTGAAGAAATAGTAGCACACCCCAAAAGTAAAAAATTTGTCGAGGATTCCCTGCAAGTACCCACATCCTGTTTGAATTGCTCTTTCTATCAATTATGTAAAGGTGGGTGCAAGCGTTATAAAGAAATGACCAATACGCACAATCCGTATTATTGTGAAGCATATTTGGCTTTTTTTCAAAAAAATATTCTTCGTCTTGAAAAATTAGCAGAAAGGATTTATTATGTTTGAGATATCACAATTGGAAATTGATCAAGCTCTGACAAAATATTTCACATCAGCAGCCCCTCTGCGCTTAAAGCATTATCCCAAAAAGCAAAAACAGAAGTATTTGGTGCTGTACTGGATTGCGAAATGTTTTGAAAAAGAAAAAAAATACAGTGAAAAAGAAATAAACAGTATCATTTTGGAAGTGACGGATGACTTTGTAACAATTCGTCGGGCACTGTATGATTATGGGTTTATCGACCGTGTTCCTGACGGATCCTGTTATTGGTTGCGATAATCCACATAAGGTGGATCATTTTTAAGGAAGGATATCATGAAAAAATTAGCTCACTTATCAGGAATTGCTTTTTCGAGTATTTTTGGATTATCATTTTTATTTTCGAAAATAGCCCTAAACTATATTCAGCCGATTACCCTCATTGCTTTTCGTTTTTTACTGGCCTTCCTTGTTATTGAAATCCTGCGGTTATTGAAAATTATTCGGATTCAATTCTCCAAAAACAAGCTGAAAGCAATATTACCCATTGTTTTATTTCAATCCATTCTCTATTTCTTGTTTGAAACATATGGATTACAACTGGTAGCCAGCAGTGAAGCAGGAATGATGATTGCCCTTATTCCGATTATGGTCAGTATATTCAGTATTCTTATCTTAAAGGAAAAACCAAGTGCGTTACAGTTTCTATATATATTGTTAAGTGTAGGGGGAATCATTTTTATTCAATGGATGAAATCAACTGCAGGGCTTTTTCAGAACGGTTGGGGAATCGTATTGCTGTTTGGTGCTGTTCTTGCTGCAGCGCTGTTTAATATTGCATCCAGAAAAGCAAATGAGCAGGTTACACCGATTGAAATTACTTATTTTATGATGCTGTTTGGTGCCATAATCTTTCAGACAGTCTATATTGTTATGCTGTTGGGAGAGGGAAACATTTCAGGATACGGCAGAGATCTGGCGAATCTCAGTGTTATTGGACCGATTCTATATTTGGGTATCATCGCGTCGATTGGCGGATTCTTTTTGGTTAATTTTTCGCTCCATCATTTAAGTGCTCCTGTTTCAAGCATCTATTCCAATTTAGCAACCGTAGTATCGATTATTGCCGGAGCTGTTTTTCTGCAGGAACGATTGGATTATTATCATTATATCGGAGCAGCGATGATTATATTCGGTGTATACCAGACCGCAAGACTCGGGAATAAAAAAAAGCAAGTCAGTTAGACTTGTTTTTTTGTTTAAAAATAATATTGAAGACAAGAAATTGAATAGGTATTAAAATGATTGATGCGGGTAGGGGTGCCCAGGGGATCAGGGAAGTCCAACCAAACTCGCGGATAAGCAATAAACAGATGTAAATGAGCAAATCGCTTAGAAACAAACGGATTAGAAAAGTGACCATTGCCAGCCAGAATGTTTTTTGACTCATTTTCTCCCGATAGGTGAAAGTGGCATTTGCCCAGTAGGAAAATAAGGATGCAATAATAAAAGCAAGGGTATTTCCCAATAAGACCAAAAAATCTTCACTTTGATGGGGGATGGCAAGAACAGCATTATAGACACCTAAATGAAGGAGGGTGTTGATTACACCGATAATGCAGAACGTAATGAATGCTCTTGATAAGAATGTTTGGAATAATTTTCTAATGAGTGTCATGGCTGATATTGGATTCCTTCGTTAGATAGATTGGGCGGTTTAGAGATTGATCTCGAATATCATAGAGTAGCTTTGTGATGGTTCGAAGGCCAAGTAAAATCAATATAATAAAAACATCTAATTTAAGAGAGACATAGGAAAAAGTCTGGCGGGAGATATCAAGAATGATATCAACAGCAAAGAAACCAAAACCGATTACCAACAATAAAGAAAACAGAAAGAGATAAAAACGGGAAAACTGTTTGATTCCTAAAAATGCATATTTCCACAGGCCCCAAAAAGACCATTTTGTATGACCGGCTGCGCGGGGAGTATGATCAAAATCCAAACATTTTTTTTCGTATCCAACCCAGGAAAAAATGCCCTTTGTGAATCGGTTGACATCTTTTATTTCCAGAAAAGCATCAATAACATCACGGTCGATTAAACAAAAATCGACTGCGCCCTGATTCATGTTTTTAAACCCGGTAAAAAAAGCATAGACACGATAAAAAGCAAGCGCAAAAAAAGTACGGATAAATGATTCCTTTTCCCGATTGTTCTGACGGGCGTAAATATGCTTGTACCCTTCTTCAAAATAAGTAATCATCTCTTTGATAAGAACGGGTGGATGCTGTAGATCAGCATCAATGATGATTGCGGCATCGCTGTTTAAGTCCTTGGCTGCTTTTAAGCCGGCAAGCATCGCACTTTCTTTTCCAAAATTTCTGGAAAAAGAGATGTATTTCACAAAAGAATATTGTTTCGCATAGTCGCGGATAATACTCAGTGTCTGGTCTTTTGAACCATCATCAACAAAAACCAGCTGAAACAAATAGGTTGGATTAAACTGCTTTTGTATTTCTTCAAAAAAGAGAGGCAATACTTCCTGCTCATTGTAACATGGTACGATAATGGTGATTTTTTTCATAATATTCTTCCTTAAGTCAATCAATTATAGCACACCAACAGTAAATTGTAAAGTTGAAACTTGAATTATAGGCTTTCCTGTGCTAAAATATGAGGTAGTTAAATGGAGCAGGTATGGAAAAAAATAAACTTTATCTTCGCTATACACTTGTATTTTTCTTGGCTTTTTTGATCAGTACCCTTCCGGCATCAATTCGCAGTCAAATTCCACTTTCTTTTGGATTATTTACGGACGGATATAAACAGCATCTTGTGTTTTTATATGACTATGTTTCACAGATAAAAGAAGCATTGCAGGGTGGGCTTTTACCATTATACCGGTTTGATATGGGACTGGGAAGTGACTTTATTTTAGGATATACCTATTATTCGCTTTTTGATCCAATGACAGTCATTGCCTATATTATTCCGCTTCCCTATATTGAATTTTCTTATTATCTGATTGGCATGATCCGTTTATATCTGAGCGGTCTTTTTATGATTATGCTCGCCAAAAAGATGGGAATAAAAAAAGAATCCATTTTATTGGTTGTCGGTATTTTCTACAGTTTTAATATCAATACACTCTATACTGCATTTCGCCATCCAATGTTTATCAACGGATGGATGCTTTTTCCATTAATTGTTTTGGGAGCTCAAAAAGTGCTTAGAAAAGAAAGCCCCCTTCTTTTAATGGCTGTCAGTTTCTATGCCCTGATTGCCCAGTTTTATTTCTTTATGTTTGCCTGTGTGGGATTTGAAGTTTTTGTTCTGTTACGAAGTATTTTGAATAAGGATCCACTGAAAGAAAAAACAAAAGGATTCTTCAGGGTTAACTTTGTTTATCTGTTTGGGGCATTGGTTGGGGGATTTGTTCTCGCTCCCCAATTACTGGCCAGTCTCTCATCGGGAAGGATTGCATCAAAAGGCTTTGTTTTCTATGATTCTTTGGATATGCTCGCCATTCTTGGCTCATTCTTTGCTCCGGTAGTAGGAGCTCATTATACAGCTACCATCGGGAATTTTATCATATTGTTTTTCGTTATTGTCTTTTTAATCGAACACCCCAAATCATGGGAAGGGTACTTCTTTGTGCTTATCAGTTTATTG
>JAQUYJ010000029.1 GCA_028691905.1 Bacilli bacterium | reverse complement strand
CCGGAGGAATTAAATGAATAATCTGGCTTTTTTAGAAGAAAAAGTAAACCAATTAAAAAAAGATGGTGTCTATCGAAAATTACCAATTAATTATGGGCCTTGCTCCAATGTTATACTACTCAACAACCAAAAGACAGTTAATCTTTCCAGTAATAATTATTTGGGTTTGGCCAATCATCCTCGTGTCAAGCAAGCAGCAATTGAAGCAGTTGAAAAATATGGAGCAGGTACCGGAAGTGTTCGTACCATTGTCGGTAATCAAGATATTTTGGAGAATTTAGAGCAATTATTGGCGGAATTTAAACAGGAGGAAGCAGTAACTTGTTTTCAGTCCGGTTTAAACTGCAATATTGGGACCATTCAAGCCATCACGGATAAAGGTGATCTTATTTTGAGTGATGAATTGAATCATGCATCCATCATTGATGGTACAAAACTTTCTAAAGCAGACCGAGCTGTTTATCGCCATAATGATATGGTCCATCTTGAACAACTGCTGAAAGAAAAAAGAAATCTATATCAACAGGTTCTTATTATTACAGATGGTGTTTTTTCAATGGATGGTGATCTCGCAAAACTTCCGGAAATGGTTGCTCTGGCAAAAAAATACAATGCACTGACTTATGTTGACGATGCACATGGCAGTGGTGTTCTGGGAAAAAGTGGGAGAGGAACGGTAGATCATTTTCAATTGCATGGTCAAGTCGATTTTATTATTGGAACCCTTTCCAAAGCAATTGGTGTAATCGGTGGATATGTAGCATCTAAAAAAATAGTAAAAGAATGGCTCCTCCATCGGGCAAGACCTTTGCTTTTCTCCACAGCACTTCCCCCCGCAGCAATCGGAGCTACGATTGAAGCAGTTAAAATGCTGATGGAAAGTGAAGAATATACAACTAAATTATGGCAAAATGCTGCTTATTTCAAGGCGGGACTGCAAGCACTTGGCTTTGATATAGGTCACAGCCAAACACCAATCACTCCAATTATGATTGGCAATGAAAGTAAAACAATGGAGTTTTCAAAAGAACTCTTAAAAGAAGGTGTTTTTGTTTCGGGTATCGTATTTCCTACCGTTCCTTTGGGGAAAGGACGTTGCCGGGCAATGATCAGTGCCAGTCATACAAAAGAAGATATTGATTTTGCTTTGCAGGCCTTTGCGAAGGCAGGTAAAGCTATTCACATTATTTGAAAGGAATTGCTATGCAAAGCATAAAAAACCTATTTAAAATTGGAACCGGTCCATCCAGTTCACATACAATGGGACCTTATTTTGCTGCTTTACGAATAAAAGAGAATTTTCCACAAGCAAATCGTTTCATCATCACGTTATATAATTCACTTGCATTGACAGGAGAAGGACATCTGACTTTTGATGTGCTTAAAAATACTTTATCACCTCATCAGGTAATTTTTCAAACAAAAATCGATATATCTTTACATCCCAATACCCTTATGTTTGAAATTTTTAATAATGATATTTTGATTCGAACCATCGAAGTGAAAAGTATAGGTGGTGGTGAAATAGTATTTGATGGTCTTGAAAAAGAGCATGATGATATTTATCCTCACAAAAGTTTTGATGAAATAAAGAAGTTCTGCAGTGAAAAAAATTTAACTCTTTATGAATATATATTACAGTTTGAGGGAAGCGAAATTGAAGGCTTTTTCCAGCTGGTATGGAAACAAATGAGACAAACCATAGAAACTGGCTTAAGTAAAGAAGGAATTCTTCCTGGCAAATTACGGGTTAAAAGAAAAGCAAAAGATTTACTGCATAAAAAAATCGACGAAGAAACTGATGATGTGATGGAAAACCGTTTGGTCAGTGCTTATGCATTTGCTACAAGCGAAGAAAATGCATCGGGAGGAATCGTCGTAACTTCACCAACATGTGGGGCATCCGGTGTGTTACCTGCTGTTTTATATTATATGTTACAAAAAAACAAACTTCCCGAAAAGCGAATAATTAAAGCATTGGCTGTTGCCGGTTTATTTGGAAATATCATCAAACACAATGCAACAATCAGTGGTGCAGTTGGAGGATGTCAAGCTGAAGTTGGAAGTGCATGCAGTATGGCTGCTGCAGCACATGCCACCCTATCCAATCAATTTATCGATCAAATTGAATATGCTGCTGAAGTAGCTATGGAACACCATTTAGGTTTGACATGTGATCCAATTGATGGCTATGTACAAATCCCCTGTATCGAACGAAATGCTGTGGCAGCAATCAGGGCGATTAACGCAAGCAGAATTGCCTATTTTTTATCTGACTCCAGAAAAATATCGTTTGACATGATTATCCAGGCAATGTATCAAACCGGATTGGATATGCATCCCAAATACAAAGAGACAGCAGAAGCTGGAATGGCTTATTTTTATAAAACAAAACCTGAATAAAACAAAAAACACACTATTCATTGTTAGGCCTAACAATGAATAGTGTGTTTTTTTATAAAACATTTCTGATATCAAAAGCGAAAACGGGCAAATCATGAATAATTTTATCACGATGATTTTCCACATATTTTTTGGCGAACTTGCTTCTTTCTATTTCATTATCCTGAAACAATACCGCATACAGTACAATTTCGCGTAATTTCAAAAATAAATCAAAATATTGAAATTCTTTTTTTGACAAACTGTTTTCAGTAAAATATCCCTCTAAAAAGGGTACCATCAACGATTTTCCTTTTTCAGCTTGCTCTTCTTCATTTACATTCACCAAATAATAGAATAGGACGATAGCAATATCGCTGATAAACCACTGATATGCACAGTCATCAAAATCAAAAACACATAATTGATTGTCATCAACAAAAAAATTACCCATATGAACATCCGTGTGGATTAATCCATAATTTTGTTTTGTTTTATTCAGTTTGTTTAATCTCTTTCTTAAAGTTAAATATTTCTGGTTAATGATTTGGTCGTCGGGTGGTAAAAATTCACTCATATGAACCAACAATGGATCTTCATCCCAGGTAAATCGTTCTACAATACTGTCTTTAGGCTGGTATTCTTTCGTCAAACGATGAAATGTTCCGATTGTCTTACCATATTCATAGAAGAGTTTTTCATTTCCATCACTTCTTTTCGGAGGATTACCTGACGCTTTTACATAAGAAGTAACAGTAAAGTAACTTCCGTCCTGAGCAATAATTCTTTCTACCAACCGATTATTCTGCGATGGAATCGGGATACTGACAGGAGCATGATTATTCGCCAAGAAAGCAACAAAATCCAATTCTGATTCTACCATGTCATGACTCCGATGATAGCTGTGTGATATTCGCAAAATATAATCCGTATCATTTTTTGTGTATTGATAAATATAGTTTTCAAATCCACCTATATCGGTTAACTGCGAAGAATTAATACCAAAACAGGTTGCTGCTTCGTCCAATATACTTTGATTGAAAAGATTTTTTATTCTTTTATCCATTTTTTTCACCTGAAAAACATTATACAGGCAGTTCACAGATACGTCAATATGAAAGCCTTTTTTATCTTTTATTATTTAAAATTGTAATCATTTACAGCTATTATCTCATCATCGATAACGCGTAATACACATCCTTTGTACTCTGTTTTTTTGTTCCAGTTGCATAATGCGACTTCAACAACAACTTTCTTACCGACAAATTCGGATAAGAAAGCATATTGACCGGCACTAGATGAGTATAACGCTAAATACGTGGTACCATCATCATCCATTAATTCATACATTGATGAGTAAGTCGATTGATATAAATAAACAGTGGCTTCAATAACAAAAACGGTAGTTGAATAATCATCCAGTGTCGAATAGTTTACCAGGTCCGTTACTGTTTTGTCTGTCTGATCAAAAGAAGAAACAGAATAGGGATGATTGCCATAATAATTGACCAGAATGGTACTGTCCAACAGACAGCTTTGACCAATTGCTGTAGCTGTCTGATTGTAATGAACCCTATTTCCTTCTACAATTACATCATTGCCCAGATTAAGACCCTGTAATTCTGTTGCATCACATTTCACTGCTATGACACCGGTTGCGTCTATCAAATAGAATCCTGATTGATTTACGAGTGATGCACCGACAATGCCACGGACCCGGACAGTGGTTTCATCTGCACTTGCAATTGCTTCCTGAACAGTGATAAATTCCATTTCAGCTGCTGTTAAAACAGTAATTTCAACCTGTGTGGTATATTCAATTTCTAAGTAAAATCCAGTAATAGTAATCGTTGCTGTTCCCTGATTCAGGGTATGCATTATGGTTTTTCCTTCTTCTTCCTCAAAATAAATAATATCCTGATTATCCGATTGATAACCGAGACTGATACCTTCTACTCCAAGTAAAGAAGAATTGACTACTGTTGTTAGTTCAAGAGCAGGATCATTTTCATAAGTATTTAAAAATTGATCAACGCCATGATACAGGACGGCGTACTCGGCTGCATCATCCACATCAAATGAAAATTCATCACTCAGTATCTTAATGGGATAAAAACGATAGTTAAAACTGGCTACACTGCTTTTTCCATTTATCACGGATAGATAGATACGGCAAATTTTCCCATCATATGGGTCAAGCCAGGTAAAATCAGCACCATTGTTACTGGTATATACATAACTTCCGGTTACACCATCAATATCCCTAAAATAATAATTAGTGTATCCAGCCTGCGGTGATTTTTCTATAAGTGCATTCACTTCAAAAATTGTAGTCGTAATATTATCTGTCAATGGTGTATCTATTATTTCCTTTATCGAAGTGGACGCAATCCAATCGGAATGATAAGTATTAATTTGTCTGTCATTGGCCACCAATACAGCAGAATCCAATTGGATGCTTCCCTGATAGCCATGTTTATCCGCATTTTCCAGTTCATCAGCAAGAATATAATTGGTTCGTTCTCCTGCAACTTCAATCTGATTGCCAACTTCTACTGCTCCTGCAATTTCCTCACTGTAAATATAAATGGAATTTGTTGCATCAATCAGATAAATACCATTTGGTTTCATACCATTGGCATAAGTAGTAGCTGCTACTACTCCTTCAATTAATACTTTACTTCCCGTTTCCTTTTCCCTGCTTTGTTGAATTGTACACACTTCATATTCATCCAGATTAATATCAGGATTAATTATTGCTGCCGTCCATTTCATAAGCCAAGCATTTTTCATTTCAGCACTATTATAATATCCAAGTACTCCATATAATATGACTTGATCACCAATCCGGGGTTTTTCTTCCATATCTCCATATAGAGTAGAGCCATCTTTATTGTACATTCCATAAATTACAAGATTAGTTGTTCCATCGCTGATCGTCATATTTCCCCAGGAACTGTTTGTTATAGCCGTGATTACTCCCTGCACGTAATACTTTTCTGTTGTTACAGCTTCCGGATCGGTTCCAGCAAGAATGATTGCTTGTTCCAATGATATTAGGCGATCTGTATAATCTTCTTCGTCAGGATTTTCGATAGGATCTTCTTCAATAGGATCTTCCTTTTTACAACCGGAAAAATAAATCAAACTGAACGAAATAAAAAAAATAAACAAAATAAAATAAATTTTTTTCATAAATCCTCCAAAATACTTTTTCAGTATAACATATTAATTGAAATGATTCAATTCCTATTTGGAAATAAAAAAAAGGAAAACGTTTTAAAAAACATTATACTTTCTTTTTTCCTATGTTATAATAATTAACAGGGGGGACCCTAGAAAGGTAAAATAACGTATGGAAACAAAAAAAATTATTGAAGAACAAAAAAAAATCACTTCTTGATTTGTTTAAAAATGAAAAATTTCATTTTATTTTTGTTCTTACTCGGATTGCACTTGCTCTCTTATTAATGATTGGTTTATTGCTACCATCAATTGTTGGCGCTGACGTAATAGGCGGACACATGTCTTTATCTCAACAGTTTGCTACTATTAATCTTGGACTATTATTTTGGCTGCCATTTCTACTATCCATACCCGGATATTTACTAATGGTATTAATGAAAAAACAAAATTTAAAACAAATCATGCTATTAATTCAAGTGTGTGGAACTTCTGTTGTATTTGCATGGGGATTGTTGGCTTACATCGTACTTGTAAGAGGTGGTTTTCTTATTTCTTTGGGCTTTGGTTTTTATCTCACATTAATTCTTCTGGCATTTTTATGGTATGTATTCTTCAACGAAAAGTTCTTATTTGATCTTGTTAGAAAAGTATTTGGTAAAGCAGTAAAAGATGAGACTGATTATTCACAGATGTTTGTTAAAGAACCTTCTGATTTACATGAAGAAAAAAGCATTGTGTTATGTATTGTCTTGTCCATATTTACTTTTGGTATATATGGTTTAGTATGGCTTTACTCCATTGCACGAAAACTAAAATTGCTTAATGAAGATGATAAAAACATTTTAGTCGAGTTTTTGTTGATGATTTTCGTTCCTTTCTATATTTTCTTTTGGCTCAATAAAGCTGGAGCACGTTTATCCCAAGGTGCGCAAAAACATAATATTCAGATCAGTAATGATGGGATGTTATATTGGTTATTGGCATTCTTTGGTTTGGGAGTAGTCAGTTACGCTCTCATTCAAAACAAACTAAATACTATCGCTAAAACATTGAAAAGCAAAGAAAGTGTTGCTGAAGTAATTGAAACTGCAAATGAATAAAAATAAGTCTATCTTTCCCATAGAAAGATAGACTTTTTTAGAAGATACATTTAATTTTGAAATGCTTCCTGCTTTTTATATTTCGTTTGAAATAACAATTTTATTTGATTAGACAAGAAAATGATAACAAGCATAAGCAAGGGAATGGTCAGAAAATTCAAGTAGGGAAGATCACTCAAGGGGGGTTGCTTTAAATACATTGAATTAATATTTTTATCGAATATACCAAGAAACAGATTATTAAAAAGACCTACTATCAAACATCCGATTAAACCATAACTAAAGTAAAGTACGTTTTTTAAGTCCATTTTTACAAAATTTCCAACAAACAAATACAATGATCCAATTAACATGGTACTGTGACTTAACATACTTTTTAGTACAGCCCAGTCCCGTAAAGTGGGATTATGCAAATAATAGTCAGGATAGAACAAAGATATTAAACTGCCGAAAATTCCAGCCCAAGCAGTAAAAGTTGCAAAAGCTTTAAAGAATTTTGTTTCTTTCTTTAGAAATGAACAAATAATTAAGCAATACATCGCCAGATTACAAAAATAAATGGGAAATAAGATATTATCATATGCATATCCGTAATTAATATCTCCCTGTAAATACGTTACCCATATGATGCTGATATGCAACAAAAAAGTACCTACTCCAAAAAAACGTAAAAACACTGTTTTTCCACCTTCTTTTGAAATATATTTTTTGGCCAGTATTAAAATTGTAATTGTAAATGTCAATGAAAACAAAATGTACAGAACATGTGTGGTGTCAAAAAGCATGAATAAATCTCCTTCTAAGTATTGAGCATAAAGATCATTGTTATGAATATTTCAACAATTTACTCCAAGAAATATTATATAACAAATCTGTTTTTTTTACTATAAAAAGTTGAGTTATTTTTAGAACCAACAAAAAAGAGTGTTGATTTTCCCAACACTCCAAAGAAATCCTAATCACAATTATTTTTTTCTGCTTTGCTTTGTAATTTATAACAATACTCACCGGCATGAACAAACATTGTTGCAAGTTTTTTATCTTCAAATACAAATTGATACAATAAATATTGTTCGTATATTTGCACATTAACCCCAATATCAGAAGGCAAATACGGAACATTTACTGTAGGAAAAATTTTCGTTGTTTTTATGCCATCCATTGTTCCAGTATAAGTGTAAGCATCTATAGTGATAGACAAAACTCCTTTTCCTACTTCACAGACTCGATTATTCCGATAACTTTCCAAGGTAACTTCCCCAGAAAGAAAAAAGTTCGGATTTTCGTCAATTTCTTTTTCAATGATTGCTTGCTGTTTAAAATATAAATCACTAATTGTAAATTGGTCGAATCGGCCAAAATGATTGTAATGTAATATGTAACCACATTTTCCACATACCAAAGTGTTTTTTTCTGCTGTCAAACCATCAAATCCACACGACGGACAATGATAAATTAGATTTTCCAAATTATTTATGGGTCCAACACGATAAGAGAATCGATGTTTTCATTATAGCTATCCGCATGATAATCCAGTTTATCTTTAATAAGGTTATAAATTTCATTTTCATTTAATTTTAATATTGTTTCTTTTGTAAGTATCTTTTCAATCGTCGTATTAATTCTACCGGGAAAACTTTGTTTTGACCAGGGTGGATTAACGAAATAGGCATTATGATGTTTTACTACAAAAACGTCAATTGCCTGTTTTTTAATTAATTTTGATATGACAAAAGGAGGTAGATTTGTCTTTCCGATAGCAGAAATCTGCCCTTCCGGAAAAATACCCACAATTCCTTTTTGAGCAATAATCTGTTTTACTGCCCGAACAGCAATTAAATCCTGTTGAAACAAACATTTTGGGATAGCATGAGCCAACCGTAATAATTTACCTAAAATCGGATCGTAGAACATTTTATCAGCAGCCAAGTAATTAATTCGATAAGGGTAAATAGCTGTTGTTGTATATAAAAAGTCATAAAACGAAGTATGATTGGATAGAACAAAGGCAGGTTTGGTTATCTTATCAAGGTGTTTAATTCGCTGACCTTTAAACAAAGCAAAAATTTTTAATAGAAATCCTAAAAAGATATATAAAATCAGATTTGGTCGTCTCATAATTATAAAGATGCCATTAATTCTTCTTCACTAATATGCTTTTCTTTTAAATATTTTTGGATTTCTTGCTGTTTTTTGTAATCAATTTTGTAACGATATGAAATGAAGATACCTATTCCCATTAAAATAAGTGGTGAAAGCATCATTATCAAACGAATAGCAAGCATTGCACTGTCCGGTTGGAAATCAATTCTGGATGCACCATACTCCTGTTCTCTAAAATCCGCCACCCCAAGGATGAACATTACACTGGATAACCCGATTGCTTGAGCAATTTTGCTGATAAAATTAGTGAAACCACTCATTTGTCCATCTAAACGATTTTTAAACTTCACTTCACCAACATCCACTACATCACCATACATTGTATGGGGAACTAACCCGGGACCGCTAATGCCTAATCCCATGATAACTGCTAATGTGAAAATATAAATTACGTTGGAATCCGCAGGAATGAAAAACAATAAAACGCCACAGGCAATCCAAATAAAACTCCCAATGCGATATGCGAAAGCTTTACTTTTCTTTTCTATGATTTTTATATAAACTGGGAGAGCTACAATTTGCATCGAAAACATCAAACCGGCAGCTACCATACCAACATAACTTTCTTCTCCTACTAATGTCATACTTTTCACAATATGGAAATCAATATAGAAGAAAAACAGTCCACTCATAATTGCCATGGTCATTTGTAATAATAGAAACATACCCAAATATTGACGAAATGGTTTTAAACTCAATGGTTTGATAATTTCCTTTAGATCTATTTTAGTGCGGACTGGTTCTGATTTGATTTCTTCACGGGTAAACAAACCTGAAATCAATACACTCAAAGCAAATAATAAACCAAATGAAATACTCATGACTTGATATCCTATATGGGGTTGATCACCGAAAATATCTTTTACGATTATTCCCGGTAAAGCTACACATAAAATTGATGAAAAAATGCTAAATCCCAAACGAACTGAATTGTACTGCGCCCTTACTTGATAATCAGGTGATATTTCACTGGATAATGAATAATAAGGAATCATTATAGTTGTTTGGACTGTCGTGAATAAAAGATAAGATAATAATACAGTTATAACACGTAATACTTCATCAGCTATATGATAAGGAAAAAATAATAAATACATGGATATTAAAACGAAGGGGGAAGCAATAATCAAATAAATGCGACGTTTTCCTACTTTTGAACTGGTTCTATCCGATAAATTCCCCATGATTGGATCAGTAACAGCATCCCAAATTCGTGTAATCAGCATAATAGCACCAATCCAAAATGCATCAACCCCGACGACTAATGCTAAAAAGCCGGGATATAAAAAGTTAACAATATTGAAAGAACCTCCTCCAAAAATATCAGCTGATGCAAATGCCATTTTTCTTAGTGTCTGTTTTTTGTTCACAAATAATCCTCTTTCTTAGATTTCCATCTATGTATTGTAATAATTATATCATGTTAAAATGATAAAGAAAATATTTTTTTCAATTATCATATAATAAGTCATTTTTCCAAATTGAAAAGATTGTTTCTTTTTATAATAAACAATGGTTTGGTATTCGGTCACCAAACCATTGCGATATAAATATTCAATCCTTTGATATCATTACTAAACTATTTTTATATTCTTTGAATTTAGTACTTCATAATAGGTATCATTGTAAGGG
>JAQUYJ010000028.1 GCA_028691905.1 Bacilli bacterium | reverse complement strand
GGCTGAAAGGAGTCGATAAAACCCTTTATGAAGCTGCTGCAGTGGATGGAATTAAAAACCGTTGGCAGGAATTATGGTATATTACCCTACCTTCCATGAAACCACAGCTCATCTTCAGTGCTGTTATTCAGATTTCTTCAACACTGGGAATCGGTGCGATAACAACGGCACTGGCTGGGTTCCCAAGTGTTGCTTATGCCGGTCATACCATTGTCAATCACCTCGCTGACTACGGAGGAATCCGTTTTGAGATGGGGTATGCTTCCGCAATTGCCACTATTCTTTTCATCTCTGCAATTGGATTGAACTCTTTAATTAGAAAAATTATCAGAAGGGAGGGTGACTAATCTATGGCAAAAGAAAAATTGACCAAGAACGATCGAAAGTCCCTTCGCATTGATTCGCGTCCCTTCTCAGAAATCAGTGATTATAAAATAATCCTGCGTTCCAAAAAGAAGAAACGGGTGAACCGTTCCCTGGGGGGCGACATCGCCTTATTTATCTTCCTGGCGATTGCCGGATCATTCAGTTTGCTTCCCTTGATTTTAACGGTTAACAATGCCTTTAAACCATTGGATGAAATCTTCTTGTTCCCACCGCGCTTTTTTGTCCGAAATCCGACACTCAATAACTTCTCGGATTTGGTAAATGCGTTAGGAAATTCATTGGTACCATTTTCGCGTTATTTCTTTAACACGATTTTGATTACCATTGCAGGTACCGTCGGTCATGTCATTATTGCATCGATGTGTGCCTATCCGCTTGCGAAATTTTCAAAGATTCCGGGAGCTGCCTTCTTCAGCAGTCTGGTAATTTATTCATTGATGTTTCCAGCCAGTGTTACTGCTATTCCCCACTATATCGTCTTTAATGAAATGGGAATGATTGACACGTACTGGGCAATGATTTTACCGGCATTTGCCTATTCACTTGGTTTGTTCCTGATGCGGCAGTTTATGACACAGGTTCCAACCAGTTTAATTGAATCCGCTAAAATAGATGGAGCCGGAGACTTGAAAATTTATTGGAAAATAGTAATGCCCCTCGTGAAACCGGCTTGGTTAACCCTCGTTATTTTGGTATTCCAATCGCTGTGGGCTGCATCCGGTTCCCAATATATTTATCGTGAAGATTATAAAATGGTCAGCTATGCCTTAAACCAAATTGCAACAGCTGGTCCAGCCAGACAGGGTACCCTTGCTGCGGTTAGTTTGATTATGATTACGGTTCCAATCGTTGTCTTCGTCGTTAACCAATCACAGGTAATGGAAACCATGGCTCATTCTGGAATGAAATAGGAGGTCGAAATGAAACAAACTATCAAAATAGCTATCGTCATCATGACCTTTTTCGTCGCTCTTTCTTTTGTTTCCGTGAAAGGAGTAAGTGGGTATACCTACGATCATAAAGGTCAGCCAATCTATTCAACAATTGGCTTAACCGTCAATCAGGAACCCTATGTTGCAAGCAACTTAGGGATTCCCAATGCTTCCTTTACATCCCCTGAAGATTTATTCTTGTTTACGGATGATTTAGGAAATGAAACTTTTTATATTATCGATTCCAATTCCCATTTATTATTTGTATTGGATGGGAATCTGACATTGGTTGATACCATAACCAGTTTTAAAGTGGATGTAACGAAATTCGACGAACAGGAATTACGGGCAATCAAAAGTGCCGGTAAACCGGTTATCGAACCGGATTTCAAACTGTCGATCCGTGAAAATATGTCTAAGGTTGCACTGCAGAAAGATGATGCCATCTTGGGTAAAGTAACGATTGACTATGAAATTGAATCGGGATTAACTTATGACCGCGTAGAATGGACTTCAGCCAATAGCACGGTTGCCCGTGTAGAAGAAGAAGGTTCGGATTTCGTTATCTACGGGGATGCTGCAGGTGTTACAACTGTAACCGGGAAACTGTTTTTAACTGCAGAATCGGATCCCGCTGAAAAAAGCGTATCTATTCAAGTAACCGTAACCGAAGAAGCACCGGCTCCGGCTCCTGCCCCAACGAAAAATCACAGTTTTACCCTTAATGAACTGCAGGATCTTGGCATGTTCCAATTAAAATTAAATGGAGCAGTCAGTGTTTACCGGGCTGTCAATCAAATCAGTGGAGATGATTTATTATACATCTGTGATAAAGCCAACAATCAGGTCGTAATCGTTGATCCTACTACTTATGAAGTGGAACAATTCGTCACAACACCCGATGATGTTACTTTTGAAACAAAGAGTTTTTCACCCAATACATTGATTACCGACCGAACTGGAAGAATGTATATTATAGCAGATAACGTTTATGAAGGAATCATGCAGTTCTCCCAGGCCGGAATCTTTAACCGTTTCACCGGGGTAAACTATGTTACCCTGACTCCATGGGAAATCTTCTGGCGAAACTTCTCAACGGAAGCTCAATTGGAAAAACAATCATCGATTATCAATACTTCCTTTACCAGTATGGCTGTTGATAAAGCTGGATTCATCTATGCTACTTCCTATGCCACTACCAATGATGAAGGATTGGTCACCAATGACAATGCAATGATTAAAAAATTGAATCCGTCCGGTAAGGATATTCTTCGCCGCAATGGTTATCAACCACCGAAAGGGGACGTTATTTATGTACGGGGCGGAACCGAAGCAACCGTACGGGGACCTTCCAAGTTTGTAGGGATTGGTGTCAATGCCTATGGTGTATACACCGTCGTTGATGGGAAAATGGGGAAACTGTTTACCTATGACAATGAAGGAAATTTACTTTATATTTCCGGACAGCCATTCTACATCAACCGTGAAAAAGGAACACAGATTGATACATTAAGCAATCCAGTAGCAATCACTTATCATGGGGAAGATGTACTGGTACTGGATAAAAACAATAAAGCAATCCTGACCTATGAATTAACCGATATCGGAAAATTAATCAACCAGGCTGCGCAGTTTGAATACGTAGGTGACAATACCAGTGCAGCAGCCGTCTGGGAACAGGTCGTAGCGCAGAATGCCAACTATGAATATGCTTATATCGGGATTGGTAAAATGTACATGAAAGCAGAAGACTATCAAAAAGCCATGGATTATTTCCAAATCGGTGCTGATCGGGATGCCTATTCAAGGGCATTTAAACTGTACCGTGATGATCAGATCAAAGCAGCCTTCCCTATGATTATGCTGGGAATATTTGCTCTTATCGGTATTTATATTATCTATCGAATCATTCATCGTGATCGGTATAAAAAAGCAGATGAGTCGGGAGTGGGGGATGAATAATGAATAAAAATCAACCGTTCTGGCAGAAAGTAAAAGCAAAATTAACCTATATTCATCAGGAATATATGAAATTTCCTACGTATATATTGCTTCATCCCCTCAAGGGATTCGAGCAATTCAAGCGTGAAAAACGCGCAAAAATGAGTGTTTCCATTGTCTTCATTATTATCCTTGTCTTTTTAAACATTTTAAGTTTTCAATATGCAGGATTTGAAGTCAATGACAACGAAATCAGAGATTTAAACAGTATCGCAGAAATTACTTATATTGTCTCACCCGTTATATTGGTAACACTTGCCAACTGGGCAGTTACCACCCTATTTGATGGGAAAGGGAAAATGAAAGAAATCTTTATGATGATTTCCTATTCCCTTTATCCGATGATCTGGGCAACTGCCGGTGCCCTTATTTTAAGTAATTTCTTAACAGGGGAAGAAATCGCCCTCTATCAACTGGTATTGGGTCTGGGATCCTTCTTAATGGGATATATGGTTTTCTTCGGAATGATATCTATCCATGAATATGGCTTGGGGAAATGTCTGTTGACCATCCTTTTCACTGCTGTTGCAGCATCGATTGTCATCTTCATTTTCCTGCTTGGTTATGACTTATTCCAAAAAATGTATGGATTCCTCTATACCCTATATCGGGAAATCACCCTGCGGAATTTAATATAGGAGGAGAATAGATGAAATTTCTAAAACTTAAATACATAGTCTCCTACCTCATTATTCTGCTGGTGGGAATCTTAGCCATCGTTTATTTTGTCGGAGGATTGAAAGTTCATGCTTTGAGCGATGATGATATTGCTTTTTCTGATGCAGATTTCATCAATTTCAACACGATTCAATATGATGAATTCGGGGAGAGAATTGAAGATTTGGTCCTCGTCTTCGACAACAGCAAACTGGTTGCAGAAAACGACCGTTATGCCCTCGTCTTTGATGAGGAAACGACGATAGCAAAAGTCATCGACAAGGATTCGTGTACGACTCCCGGTGATTTGTCTACCGCAACAAAAGTTTACGAAACAGCTCAAAATACAAAGAACAGCCGTGCTGCCAATCTTCAGATTGAATATGCGCAAAAATCAAACGGTAAAAAAGCACCGACTACACTTGATTCGATGCTGTTCAGTGTGCAGTTCGAAAACACCTTAACCGGTGAAAAAGAACGTCACTACAAAGTGAAATACATTGATAACGGTGTGCAGATACTCTATGAAATCGGCCGTTTCAGTGCCAACCTGGATTACTTCCCTGCCCATTTTGATATTGCAGACTTCAATAAGGAAGTAACAACAGAAGAAGAAGCTATTTTATTGGATCAGTATAATATAAGGACGATGGAAGGCCGCTTCCGTGGAAATACCACCTTCGATTACAATCTGGTCCTTTCCGATGACAAAACCTATTACACCCTGGATTATACCTATACCGGATATACCTATTCCCTGGAAGCAGTGAATTATATCAAAGAGAACAATCTGGCAACTGTGGTGGAATCGGATGAAGACGGTCTTGCCAAGGGGTGGTGGCGTTTACTGGATGTTGATCCCAACTTTATTGACAGTTATGGCGTCCATCTCAATACCGATGCTTCTCCCTGTACAAACAATCCGTTTTTCTCCAAGCAGATGTATACCAGAATGGGTACTTACTATGTTCAGCAGCAGCCATCGGAGACAATTGACCGTAAGTACTGGGACCGCAAAGCATCCAGCAGTTCCGTTCAGACTGCCCTTTATAATATGCTTTATCTGGAATCGGAACAGACAGAATACAATCTTCTTCAGGAATTATATCTTCCCGTCTACGACCTCGAAGGCAATCCAATCATTCGTGGTGGATTCCATGCAGTTGGACCGGATGGTGATTTCCTGTATGATGATGACAATAAACCAATCCAACAGCTCTATACACTCGAACAGGTCGCTCTTGATAACGAAATCTTTAATATTCAGACTTCAACCTCCCTGGAACGTTTTCAGGTTGTGTTACAGTTTGTTTTGACTGAAGACGGACTGGAAGCTACAATTGTCGGTGATTCCCTGAAAGATGGGGACAGTGGAGCAAGTGATGCCAATTATCAACATGATTATATTTTAACCGGAATTCGGGTGCTCCCCGAACTGACTACTGCCGATAATCTGGGTTCGGGAATGATGGTCATTCCTGATGGCTCCGGTGCATTTATACGCTTCAATAACAATAAAGCAGTTTTAAATTATTCTGCTTATTCAAAGAGCGTGTATGGCGATGATTATGCATTCTTAAAGCGTTCGCAGCCGGAATCCGTTCAAACCCTTATGTTTGGAATGTATGGGTTCATCAATGAGGCAACCAATCAGGGATTGATGGTTGTCGCTGAAAAAGGTGCTGCCCAATCAACACTGTTTGCAGATACCCCCCGGGGAACCAACCTGGTAAATACGATTTATTACACTGCTTTGGTCCGTGAAACAGAAAATGTTCAGGCAGGAACGGGATGGAATACTTCCACTTTTCCAAAATGGGCAAAGAACATATCACGTTCTGATTTAATATATCGTTATGTTGCTTTGGAACCAGCCGAACAGAATTATGTCGGACTGGCCAACCGGTACCGGGCATATTTAATTGATAAATATGACTTGACCACAAAAGATACAACGACGGATACGGTTGTCGATATTAACTTTTTAGGTGCTTTCGAACGTTATTCTCTGTTCCTTGGCATTAAGTATATGACACCGGACAGTCTGACCACCTTTGATCAGGCAAAAACGATTATTGAAGAATTACAGGCCGGTGGCGTAAATCATTTTGAAGTAGGTTACAATGCCTGGACAAAGAAAGAACTGGAATACGAAGCAACCAGAAACCTGAAGGTGTCCCCTGTATTGGGCGGCAAAAAAGGGATGGAAGCATTCAGTCAATTCCTGGATGACAACAGCATTCGCTTCTATCCGGAATTATTTGTTGCAACAGCAAAAGGATATGATTATGCCTTCGGCAATGTGAAATACAGTGCCAAGGGAGTCGGAAATGACTTGGCTGTTCACTATCCATACAATCTGGCAACCTTGATGCCGGATAAAACCCTTGCTCCGACTTACTATATTGCTCCATCCTTTTATCAAAATATTGCTTCCAACCTGCTTGCTTCCTATCAGAAATTAGGAATCGGTGGTGCATATTTGAGTGATTTAGGCAATCTGAAAGTCGGTGATTATGAACGGGATGAAGAAATCTATGCGGGTACAGGAACCCTGTATCAACGCGAAGCACTTGGCTTATTCCAGAGTGAACTGGATTACTTAAAGTTATCTGCTCCATTTGATTATGCTCTCCCCTATGTTCAGACAGCAACCAATATACCAATGACAGCAAGTTCCTATGGTATTTTTGACGGTACCATTCCATTCTATCAATTGGTCGTTTCCGGATTGTTTGATTATACAACGGATTTGGTAAACGGAACCAGTGACAAGAGTGTCAATTGGTATTACACAAAAGCACTTGAGACCGGATCCAATATTCACTTCCAGCTGAGCTATACCAATCCCAATATCTTACTCGAAACCGATTATACTCAGTATTTCAAATCATATTATGCTAACTGGAAATCAATCATTTTGGATTTGAATCAGAAAATCAATGCATCAAACATTCACCAGGGGCGCCTGATCAATCATGAAATCATCGCAAAAGACATTTCAAAAGTAACATATTCCAATAATGTAGTTTTGGTTATCAACAGTGGTAACACCGCGTACAACTATGGCGGAACTACCGTTGAACCATATGATTACATCACGATAGGAGGATAATATGAAAGAATTTTTTTCCAATTTAAGAAATAAAATCAATGCTTTCTTCTATCGTGTCGGTCAAAGCAAATTCATGATCAAAGTAAAAAGTGTTCTTGGTTATATCCCGGAAAAAATTGCTGACAATATTTCCTTTCGGACAAGGAAAAAAATATGGGGTTTGGTATTCATCCTGCCCCTCTTGATTGGCTTTGTTTATTTCTTTGCCATTCCCTTTGTCCGTTCTGTCCAGTTTGGATTTTCCAATGTTTATAATGACAATGGAATTAAAGCGGATTGGGTTGGCTTAAGCAATTATATTTATGCCTTTACGGAAGCTGCAACGACAGCCGGATCCTTTACTGAAATCTTGGTTCAGGCCGTTATTGATATCGTTTCCGATATTCCTGTTATTTTAATTTTCAGTTTACTGGTGGCTGTTGTCTTGAATTCGAAATTCAAAGGCCGTGCTTTTGTCCGTGCTATCTTCTTCATGCCTGTTATTTTCAACTCTCAGGCAATCGATTTGGCGATGACTTCAGCAACTGCCCTTCAGGCAGCCATGGAAGCGGTAACCAATGACTTATTCAGTCAGATGTTCAGTTTTGAAGATTTTCTGCTGAATGCAAACATCCCAATCGGTGGTGTAACATTCTTAAGCAATGCTTCCGCAAAGATCTATGATATCATTTCCTATTCCGGAGTTCAGATTTTAATCTTCCTTTCCGCGATTCAATCGGTGCCAAAACACCTTTATGAAGCCGCTAAAATTGAAGGAGCAACCCAATATGAAATGTTTTGGAAGATCACCTTCCCGATGGTTTCGCCAATGATGCTGACAGCTGCTGTGTATACCATTGTCGATTCCTTCCTGACCAGTCCGTTGGTAAACTTTATCAGTGCGTATTCGATGCCGGATACGATTGACACAGAAAACTTGGGTGTTTTAACCAATTACGGTGTCAATGCTGCCATGAGCTGGATCTTCTGTTTAATCTCAATCATCATTATCGGAATCACCCTGGGTGTCTTATCAAAGGCGGTGTTCTATTATGATGAATAATCGAGCAGAAAAAAATGCCGGTTTATTCGGCGTAATCAGAAATAAATGGGAACAATTCAAAGAAGATTGGAATAATCCAACCAAAAAACGGATTCGCAATAAAAAAGTGATGGAAAACGGGGGCGGTTTCTTACGGGCATTCATCCTAATCGGTTTATGCTTTATTATCATGCTTCCCATATTCCAGAAAATTTCCTTTGCTTTCCGTCATCCGACGGATATCGCCAATCCGCAGGTAACGTGGATTCCGGCGACATTCAGTATTGAAAATATCCGAATTGCCTATTATTATCTGAGTTTCAGTGAAACTTTCCCTAATTCAGTCATCCTTGCTTCGGTTACAACAGCCATTCAGATTATGGCTACAGCCGTTGCCGGATATGCATTTGCAAGACTGAAATTCAAAGGAAGCAATATCATATTCTATATCGTATTGTTTACCCTTGCCGTACCCAATGAGACGATGGATTTGGCCAGATTTCTGTACTTTTCCAACTCGACTTTCTTCGGCATCAAACTGGTATTCAATACCTGGTCCATCTTCATTATGAGTATGTTTGGGATGGGACTCCGTTCCTCCATCTTCATCTTCCTGTTCCGTCAGTTCTTCAGGAATATTCCTGTTGAATTGGAAGAATCAGCCGAAATTGATGGAGCCGGTGTTATTAGAACATTCTGGAGTGTTATGCTTCCCAATGCAAGAGGAGCGATTATTACCGTCGGATTGTTTGCTTTTGTTTGGCAGTACAATGACTACTATTTCGCCCATCTCTTCCGTTATGAAAGAACGATGCCGCTCTTAACGACAAAACTGGCAGCCGGAAGCGGAAACCTTTCTGCTGTTATGGTAACCTCTTTCAGTCACCTGTTACAGGACTTAGGGGATGAAATAAAAGATGATCCACTCTTTTTTGGACTCGTTACCAATACTGCTGCCCTATTGATGATGTTACCGTTGTTATTTGCTTACTTCTTCGTTCAGCGCTGGTTTGTTGAAAGCATTGAACGGACAGGTCTTACTGGTATGTAGTAAATCAAGAAGTCACAGCTTATCTGTGACAGATGCCACAGCAAAACTGTGGCATCTTTCTTTGGTTCCAGCAAATAAATTATGGAATTTATTTCAAAATAATCCAAATCATGATAAAATAGGAAGAAAGAAAGGAACAATCAATTATGATTCAAACAGATAGAAAAGAATTAACGCTCCAGGAAAAAACAGGACAAATGCTTTGTTTTGCTTTTCATGGAACAACGTACAATGAACAGCTGAAAACACTGATTGAAGAAATGAAAATTGGAAATATCGTTCATTTCGCCCGCAATATCATTCATCCCTCCCAAGTAACAGCCCTGAACCAAGCGATGCAGGATCATGCCCGGATACCGCTGTTTATCAGTCTCGATCAGGAGGGCGGAATGGTGCGCCGGATCACAGGTGAAATGACCTACTTACCGGGAGCAATGAGTCTTGCTGCAAGTAAAGAGCGCGAGGTTCGGTCTTTATACAGACAGGTAGGCAGAGAATTAAAAGCAATGGGTTTTTCTGTCAACTATGCTCCCGTTGCCGACATCAACAACAATATCAACAATCCGGTAATCAATTCACGCAGTTACGGGGATGACCCCCAGGAAGTGGCTCATTTTGTAAAGGAGGCTTTTCTTGGCTTTCAGGATGCCGCAATCCTGCCGACGGTGAAACATTTTCCCGGTCATGGTGATACAGCAGTTGATTCCCATCTGGGTTTACCCGTTGTCAGCAAAAGCCTGGCTGATTTGAAAAAAGTGGAACTAGTCCCGTTTAAAGAGGCAATTGATGTCGGATTGGACGGTATCATGGTTGCCCACATCTTATTTGACCAGCTGGATGATACCTATCCCAGTACCCTTTCCTATCCAATTATTACCAAACTGTTGAAAGAGGAACTGGGATTTAAAGGATTAATTACAACGGATTCCCTGACGATGGCAGCCGTCTGGCGCCGCTTCAGCGTGGAAGAAATCATTAAAAAAGGAGTACTGGCCGGAAATGACATTTTAGTATTCTGTGGAGAAGCTACCCTTGCCATGCAGCAAGAAATTGCGTCCACATTTATCCGCTTGGTTGAAACAGGAGAAATCCCCCTGTCAAGAGTGGAAGAATCCGTTGCTAAAATCCTTCACCTGAAAGAGCGCTATACCAAAAAAGAAAAACAGGGTTTTACTCCTGTTTCAACGCTTCCTTTGGTCGAACAAAGTATAACAAAGGTGAAGGATGGCGGACTGTTACCCCTGTCCCCTTCAAAAAAGAACTTACTGGTATTTCCGTTAATCAAACTGGGCAGTCTGGTCGATGATTTTACCAAGGAGACAACCAGTTTTCGCACTTTTCTTCAAATGGATGAAGTGATTGTTGCCGGGGAAGAGGAAATGGAAAAAGTCGTGCAAATTGCACCGAATTATGATACAATAGTAATAGGTACCTATCAAATGCGGGAAAACGATTTAACCCATCAGTTGATTAAAAGGCT
>JAQUYJ010000027.1 GCA_028691905.1 Bacilli bacterium | reverse complement strand
GACCATACCGAATAGGAAGGCAATGATATAGATAACGAGGGGAGTATAATTTTCAGCCAATTGTTGACCCAATATTGCTCCGGCTTCCATAAAACCGGCATGTGCGCCAACGAGAAATAAAACCAAACCGATAAACACATAAAAAATGCCCTTTATAATATTCCCAAATTGTCTTGCCCGTAAACGGAATAAAAATATCTGGGAAATGAATAATAACAGTACTATTGGTGATAAAGCAATCAAAACATCGCCAACAGTCGGCAAGAGATAATAACCAAAAGGATACCACAGCGAAGATTGTGTATATTCAATTGTAAATTCACCAAACGATGTTTCCGGTTTTGTGATGATATTTAATATCAATACACCCAATATTGCTCCGGAAGATGCTAATCCAACCAATCCAAAACTGTCATTTTCTGCATTTTTGGTGTTTTTCTTGATTCCGGAAACACCTATCGTTACTGCCAGAACAAAAGGTACGGTTAATGCTCCTGTCGTTGCACCGGACGAATCGAATGCAATGGCAAGCATCCCAGGATTGGTAAATATCGTTATTATAAATATGATTAGATAGATTATAAAAAATGCCATTTTCAATGAAATATCAAACAAAATACGGATTACGCCAATCATGACAAGTAATCCAAGGCCTATCGAAACTGCAAGAACAAGCTCAGATGCACTCAAAGCATTCCCTGTAATGTTTTGTACCTGTTTTGCGAGAATCTGTAAATCAGGTTCAGCGATGGAAATAAGAAAGCCAAGGAGGAAGGTTATTACGATAACAAGGCCTATTTTATTGATTTTTGCTAATTTGGATCCGAACTGTTGACCAATTGGGGTGATTCCGATATCAATACCAAACAAGAAAACAGTTAATCCAAAAATGATGAATCCAGCTCCAATCAAAAAGCGAATCCATACGGTTGCATCCAACGGTGACAAAAACAAGTGGATTAGAGATACCACTAAAGTAATGGGAAGGACGGACATCATAACTTCAACAAATTTTTTTCGTAAGATGCGCAATGCTGTTATCTCCTTTATCTCCTTTTCATTTTATCATAACCGCTCTGAAAGGTCAATTTAAACAAATGAAAATAGCAGATTACTCTGCTATTTTCAGACAATTTCCAATTATTTCACTCAGGGTTGGATGAGCATGGATAATATTCTGCATTGCTTGAATACTTTGGTCAGTGTGCATTAATACAGCTAACTCATGAATCAATATTGAAGCTTCATAACCGATGATATGGGCACCGATTATCTTATTATCCTTTAATATAAGCTTGACAAACCCTTCCTGTTCTTCACTCGCAATGGCTTTTCCATTGGAGCGATAAAAACTTTTTACAACCTGATAAGGTTCGTCTTTACATTCTTCCTCGGTTTTTCCTACCCATGCCATTTCCGGAAAGGAAAATACACAGCTGGGAGTCAGGTCAAAACGGATTGCTGATTCCTCCCCTAAAATATGATGAAGAACATGATAACCGCTGTAGGTTGCATAATGGGCAAGCATCAACTTTCCTGTACAATCGCCAATCGCATAAACAGTCGGAATCGATGTCTGAAAATGTTCATTCACCGTAATTCCTTTAGCTGTATAAGCAATCCCTATTTTTTCACATGCCTGCTCATCAAAATTGGCTTTTCTGCCGACCGCTTGCAGTAAAACATCACAGGAAATTTCCTCGATTTGATTGTTTTTCTCAAATTGAAGGATATTGTTTTGATATGCTGTTGCTTTACTTTTGAGATGAACTTGGATATTTTGACTTTTCAAATAAGAAAGCATTCTTTTGGCGAGTTCTTTATCAGCAGAAGGGAGGATGCAATCCATGTATTCAACAATCTGAACCTGGGAACCCAAAGCCTGAAAGATACAGGCAAGTTCCATACCAATCACTCCCGCCCCAATAATCGCTAACTTAGAGGGTACTTCCTGAAGGTCAAGCAAGGCCTGCGAAGTAATAGCCTGTTCCAATCCCTTTAGTTCAATCGGTTTGGAACCGGTAGCTATTATTATGTATTTTCCCTGGTAGGTTTCATTATTTACTTCAACTGTATGGGAATCAATTAATGTTGCATGCCCTTTTATCCAATCCACTTTTTCCTTTTGCAGTAAAAAGGCAATCCCATCCTGGAGTTTCTTTACAACTTCTTCTTTGCGTTGATGGAAGCGTGCAAAATCAACCTGTACCCCTTCCAGGTGAATTCCAAACAGGGAAGCCCGTTTGATTTCCCGTAATAACTGGGCGTGTTTATAATATGTTTTAGTGGGAATACAGCCCCAGTTCAGACAGGTTCCACCTAATTTTTCTTCTTCAATCAAAAGGACTGTCAGGTTCTTTTTTCTTGCTTCCAAAGCAAGTTCATACCCTCCGGGTCCTGCTCCAATGATAACTAAATCAAACATGGAGTGTATCCCGATATTTCACAATCGGATTTCTGGCAGCGGTGACTTCATCCAAACGGCGGACAGGAGTAAAATGAGGTGCTGTTTTCAATAATTCGGGTTGATCGCAAGCTTCCTTCGCTATTTGTTTCATGACTGCAATAAATCCATCCAGTGTTTCTTTTGATTCGACTTCGGTTGGTTCAATCATTAAAGCCTGATGGAAAAGCAATGGGAAATAAATGGTTGGCGGATGATATCCGTAATCCAGCAACCGTTTTGCAACTTCCAGTGTTGTTGCTTTTTCATTGATTAAACCGTCAAATACGACTTCATGCATACAGATATCCTGTATGGGCAGTTTATAATCTTCTTTCAATGATTCTTTGATATAGTTGGCGTTAAGAACAGCTAGCCTTGCAACATCTTTCATGTTTTCTTTTCCCAAACTTAAAATATAGGCATAGGCGCGTAATACCACTAAAAAGTTACCATAGAAACCACTGATCCGGCCAATGGATTTGGGATTGTTGACCCATTCAAAACGGTTATTTACTTGATGAATTTGCGGATTGGGAAGGTAATCGAGCAGATCTTTTCTAACTCCTACCGGTCCGGAACCCGGTCCTCCTCCACCGTGGGGTGTCGAAAATGTTTTATGCAAATTAATATGCATAATATCAAATCCCATATCATGGGGTTTCGCAAGACCCAGCAAAGCATTCAGATTGGCTCCGTCATAATACAACAGACCGCCGCAATCATGAACCAACCGCGAAATCTCACAGATATCCTGTTCGAATAAGCCAAGTGTGTTGGGATTGGTTAACATAATACCGGCTACTTCATCACTTAAAACCTGTTTTAAAGCAGCAATATCAACCAAGCCCTTTTCATTGGAAGCAACCGTTATCGATTCAAATCCACACAGACTGCTGCTGGCCGGATTTGTTCCATGAGCAGTAATCGGAACAATAACCTTTGTCCGTTTGAAATCTTTACGCTGCAAATGGTATTGCTTCATAATCATTAAACCGATTAACTCGCCATGAGCTCCCGCAAAACCGTTAAATGTAAATCCGGCAAATCCGGTAAGAGCACCCAACCAGTCCGACACACTTTGCATGATTTCGAAAGCACCTTGAACAGTGGCAGCTGGCTGAAGCGGATGAATATTCAAAAATCGTTCATTGCGAACTATTTCTTCATTGATTTTCGGATTGTACTTCATTGTACAGGAACCCAGGGGATAGAATCCCTGATCTACACCATAATTTTTTAAGGAGAGATTCGTATAATGACGGATGACGTCCACTTCCGATACTTCAGGAAGAAGTAAATCTTCTTCTTTAGCAAAAGCGGAAGGCAGAGGGTAAGCAGGTCCTTCTTCATGGGGAAGCGAATAGCCAATCCGACCTTTTTTACTTTGTTCGAAAATTAATTTATCGTACATGGTATTCACCTACTGTTCTTACAAATGCATCGATTTCAGCTTTGCTCCTTGCTTCTGTTGCACAAAGGAGGAATTGATTGTCGGCAAGTAACATTCCGGCCAAAAATCCCTTTTCTTGCAAATATTGATGCAGTTCTTTTCCGTTGCCATGATACTGGATAACAAATTCCTTGAAAAATTCATTTGGGTTACTGGAAAAATAAGGGTACTGTGTCAACTGATCTTTCAGGTAGTGAGCATGATTATAGGCACGCATTGCTACTTCCTTCAGTCCCTGTTTTCCCAACAGACTCATATAAATAACCGTACTTAAGGCCATTAATGACTGATTGGAACAAATGTTGGAATTCGCCTTTTCACGGCGGATATGCTGCTCTCTGGCCTGGAGGGTTAAAACAAATGCTCTTTTTCCATCTACATCCTTGGTCATTCCACAAATCCGACCGGGCATTTTTCTTAACAATGGTGTAGTACAGGCTAAATATCCCAAATAAGGTCCACCAAACGAAAGCGGAATCCCCAAACTTTGGGCTTCTCCACAAACGATATCTGCTCCCCAGCTTTTTGGAGATTTCAATACGGGCAGGCAGGAAGGATCAGCATTCATAATAAATAAACTTTTTTGATTGACCAAGGTATCCTTTATCAATCCATAATCTTCCAAATAACCATAGAAATTGGGATATTGCCCGATAAAACAAGCAACATCTTCCTGACATTTTTCCAAAAAATCCTTTTCGGAAGTCAGATAGCTGTCTGCTTCCACTTCCACTACCTCGACATTTCGAAATTTCGCATAGGTCTTCACCACAGCAATTGTATTGGGGTGGACTGTTTTACTGATAAGTACTTTATTCCTTTTTGTTTGACTGGTTGCCATAAAAAGCGCTTCTGCAGTCGCTGTTGCTCCGTCATACATTGATGCATTGGCAACATCCATTCCTGTCAGTTCGCAAATCATGCTTTGAAATTCGAAAATATACTGTAAGGTGCCCTGTGATATTTCCGGTTGGTAGGGAGTATAGGAAGTAAGAAACTCCTGTCTTGAAGTAAGAGCACCGATTACACTGAAGGGAAGACATTCATAACTGCCGGCTCCGACAAAAGAAATAAAGGGTTGATTTTTGGTACTGATGGCCAATAACCGATTTTTTAACTCCTGTTCACTGTGACTGCTTGGTAATGCAAGATCTTCCTCTTTCAATAAATGGGACGGGACCAGACGAAATAAATCATCCAGTTTCTCCAAACCAATTTTATCAAGCATTTCCCGGATGTCTTCTGGTGTATGGGGGAAATATTTAAACATGCTTAATGGCACTCCGCTTGGTAGCTTTTCGCATCCAACAGTGCTTCCAATTCATTTGGATTGGATAATTCCACTTTTAAAATCCAATTGCTGTAGCAATCTTCATTAATCAGTTCAGGACTGTCCACAACATCGTTATTGACAGCAATGATTTTTCCACTGACCGGCGCTAAAATGTCGGAGGCAGCTTTAACACTTTCAATGACACCACACGGTTCAAATTGACTGGTAATTTCTCCCACTTCATTGGCTTCCACATAAACAACATTGCCAAGACTGTGTTGGGCATAATCACTGATACCAATCGTTGCAATTTTGCCGTCCACTTTTACCCATTCATGGGACTTGCTATACTTTAAATTCTCTAAAATTTTACTCATTTTTCTCTCCTATTTCACATATTTTTTATTTAAAAATTTTTTGTTTCGAATAACAGCGCGAACCAGATTTTTACGGATACGAATATCCACTTCTGTTCCGAGATCCCAGTATGGCGCATCAAGCATCGCAAGTGCAAGGGGTTTTTCCTGACCGGGAACAAAATATCCCGTAGTTACAGAACCGATTTTTTGACCGTCTTTTTCCACTTCATAGTCAGCCCGGGCAATCCCCCGGTCCTGCAGTTCCAATGCTACTATTTTTCTCTTTAATCCTTCTTCTTTTTGTTTTAATAAGGCAGCTTTACCCATGAAATCTTTGGAGAAATCAATGGCAAAGGTGAGTGTAGCTTCCAGAGGGGTTATCGTATCGGCTATTTCATGACCGTATAAAGGAAGGTTGGCTTCGAAACGAAGCGTATCCCTTGCTCCCAAGCCACAGGGCACCGCCCCATTTTGAATCAATTTCGTAAAGAGTTTTTGAATAGCCTGGCCTTTACCGTATATTTCAAATCCATCTTCACCGGTGTATCCACTTCTGGAAACGATAAACATGTCCTGCCCCAGCATCATTTCATCAAAATCAAACAATTGCATCCGATTAATATCGTAATCTGTTTCCTGATAAAGCAGCTTGGCTGCATTGGGTCCCTGGAGGGCAATTTGCGATAGATCTTCTGATATATTGGTGATTTCTACATCCATTTTCCATTCTTTGTTTTGTTCGGTTAACCATGCGTAATCTTTATCGAGATTGCTGGCATTTACCACCAGTAAAATTTTGTAAGGAGAATAATAATAGGCCATCAAGTCATCGACAACGGTGCCGTTGCCATATAAGAATAAGCCATAATTCATTTTCATATTATCGGGACGCAATTTTCCCGTCATAGCATAATTGACAAAGTCCCTGGCCTGTTTACCCGTAACCAGTATTTCACCCATATGGGAAACGTCAAATATCCCACAATTCTGCCTGGTTGCCAGATGTTCAACAGTTAATCCGGCATACTCAACCGGCATCTCATAACCGGCATATTCAACCATTTTTGCTCCCAGTTGGAGATGATTTTCAAATAAGGCTGTTCGTTTCATTCTGTTTCCTCCCAAATTAATTGAATGATTTCTTCATTTTTCGCATCCTGGATTACCCTGTCGACAGGATGGTTTTTCAAAACATTACTGAAATCTTGTTTTGTGAAAGGGATTTGCTGAAAATAGGATACCCATGTTTCAATCGGGTTCATTTCAAAATAATCACCTTTTATTTGCAAAGATTTAATTTTCTTATTTTTGATATCCAGATAGATATCCAGCATTCCACATGGGAAACGCATTTTTCTGTGAACAGTATAGGGTGGATTCTGATCTTCGATCCACTCCTTACTGGCAAATTTTTTTTCTATTTCCTTTACTTTATCCCACTCCGGTGGACTAAGATAAGTAATTTGATCCCCAATATCATGGATTAGAAAGTGCATTACTTCCTTTTTGGTTTTATCCAAATACGGTTTCAGGTTGATAACCCGTTCCTTGACACTCTGAATTCCTTTCGAAATGATTTTAAGGGGATCCACCTGTAATATCCGTACCAATTTTTCAATATCAGTGTCGTAGAGAAAGGTGCCGTGAACAATCGAACCTTCCTGTTTTTGTAATATTGCTGTACCGGAAAATTTTTTATTGGCAAACATCAAATCATTTCTTCCGGAAAAGGAGGCATCCACTCCCAGTTTTTTTAACGAAACAATCATTTTCTGAACAAAATACTGCATCAACTGCTCTTTTCTTTTTTCTTTGGTAACAAAAGAATACATGAAGCAACCATCATCCGCATAAATTGCACCTCCACCCGAGGGACGGCGGTAAATCGGTACGCCTTCTTCTTTTGCGTAGGCAACATTCACTTCAGCCTGCAGCAATTGATTTCTTCCAATTACAACAGAAGGTGGAATATCCCATAAAAAAAAGACATCATCATCTAAATTAGACAAAACATATTGTTCTAATGCTAAATAAAAAGATATCTCATTTGTCTGCCATTGTTCCAAATCCAATGCTTTCATATCACACCTAATCCAAACACTTTCCTTACTCATTATATCACTTATTGCATAAATTGACAAGCAAATCAAAAAGAAAAACCCCGAAGGGTTTATTTCAGATAAGCCAGTATTTCATCAGCATTTGTTTCCGGATTGGCTTTTACAAATATCTTTTCGATATTTCCTTTCTCATCGATAATAAAGGTGGAACGTTGTACTCCCATTACTTTCTTACCGTACATGTTTTTTTCTTTCCAAACGTCATACGCCTGAATTGCTGCTTTTTCTTCATCGGCAAGGAGAAGGAAAGGCAATTGATATTTCTTTATAAATTTTTGATGGGATGTACTGGAATCTTTGCTGATACCAATAATAACGGCATTCAGTGCCTGAAATTCCGAATACGAATCGCGAAAAGTACAGGCCTGCTGGGTACAGCCCGGTGTATCATCTTTGGGATAAAAATAAAGAATTACTTTTTTCCCTAAAAAGGATGATAATGTAACTGATTTTAAATTTTGATCGGGCAAGGTAAAATCAGGTGCTTTCCTGCCTATTTCCAACATATTCCTTCCTCCTAACCACTGATTGTCTCATATGGCCAATTGATAATGCCACCTAAATCATATAAATGTTTGTATCCTTCTTCTTTGAGAATCTGGACAGCCTGGGCACTGCGGTTTCCACTTCTGCAGTAAATGATATATGTTTCGTTTTTATCTGCCATTTTACTTAATTTTCCGGCTTCAATATCAGCCAGAGAAACCAAAATGGCACCTGGAATTCGCTCTGTTTCAAATTCTTCCAGGGTACGAACATCAATTAAAATCGCTTCATCGGCATCAAGCATTGCTTTCGCATCAGCTGGAGTGATGATTCCTCCGGCACTGGTGCAGCCAACAAGAAATAATAAACCCAAGAACAGTAATAATCGTATTTTATGCATAAAATCCTCCACCACCATTATATCATATTGTCCGGAAGCAATCCTGCTTTTTGCATTTATTAGCTGACAAATTCTTTTTTCCGATAAAGGATGAAGGAAATTACCAATAAACTGACGGTTAATACCAAGAAAATGCTGAAACTGATCCATTCAAATTGAAAATCGCTCTTTAGCAATTCAATCGGATCACTGAATGTAAAAGGAGTAACATATTTAAAATTTTTCCAAATTGGCTTATCAGTTAAAGTGGACAGGGTATAAAAAACATACAATGGAAGGGGTATTGCAAGAGCAAGCATCGATTTTGGTGCTTTTTTATTGAAGCAGGCAAGTGCTACACCCAGGCTTGCTATCATAAACAGTAACACATTATTCATTCCCATCATGAATAAGAAAAAAATTCCTGGTCTTGCGAAATCGTTAATGATCAAAAAGCCAAGTGCGGTTAATAGACTGACCCCCAAAGAAAACAGCATAATCTGCACATAAACAAAAATCAATTTACTGAAGAAAAAAGAAGTTCTGGATAGGGGAAGAACATAAATATGATCAACTGTTTTTTCGCGTTCTTCACGGCTGATTGTTTGATATCCTAATAAACTCGCGTAGATTGCTCCGCAAATCTGCATAATCATCGCACCTTCTGTTGCGAAATATTCCAAGACATCATCCGGTAAACCACCCCCGAATTGTTCCATAAAATCCAATAATTCAGTTGGAAGATTTTGATAGATGTCTTTTGCTAAGGGGTAGAGTAAAATAATGAGCAGCATAGTAATCCCTACACCAAGTATCCATCCAAGCAATGGTTTAAACGATCTTCTGAATTCTGTCATAAAAATTACACGATTAATCATTTGTCTCATCTCCTTGGTAATACTGCATGAATATTTCTTCTAAATCCAAATCGAGAATATTAACCGATTCCAGTGAATAGGATGCTAATAGTTGCAACAGTGCATTGATCTCACCCTGATAGGTATAGATGACTTGATGGGTATTTTTTGCGATCTGAATCAAACCCGGTAAAACAATATTTTCAATAACAGGACTGATATATACTTTTTTAAATGCTTTTGTTTTGATTTTCATAATTTCTTCAGAGAACAGGATACGTCCCTCTTTAATCAGAACAATCCGATCACATATTTTTTCCACTTCATTAAGGACATGACTTGATAATAAAATTGCTACCTGTTTTGCTTTTTCTTCCTGAAGAATGGTAAAAAAGATCTGTTGAATAAGGGGATCCAATCCTGAGGTGGGTTCGTCCAATAAGATGATTTTCGGTTGATGCAATAAAGCAGCAACAATCCCCACTTTTTTGCGGTTTCCAAAAGATAATTGACTGATTTTTTTGCTTAAATCAAGTTGCAAGAGACCGGCAAGTTCCAGGCCACGTTGGATTGTTACTTTCCTTATTGAAGCAAAAAACTGCAACTGTTCCAGTACCGTATATTCCGGAAACAAAAATACTTCACTTGGCAAATACCCGATGTTTTTATTACTTATAAAATCAGGTTCTTGGTTTTCAATGAGGATTTGCCCCGTATCTTTGTTCAGTAAACCCATTATTAAGCGAAGAATGGTTGATTTACCGGCACCATTTGGGCCGACAAATCCAACTATTTCTCCAAAATTTACATCAAATGTGACATCTTCCACACCACGGCTGGTTCCATAATACTTCTTTACGTGTTCAATTAATAATGCTTTCATTTATTCCTCCGCTAATACTTGCTTTAAAAGACTGGGAATGTTGGTCATAATTCCATCTGCTTTATTCTTTATTAACATGCGCATCGTTTCTTCATCATCAATGGTCCAGTAATGAACCGCTATATTGTGCTTATGTGCTGTTGCGATAAATGCTTTGGTTGCCAGATTAATATTGCTTTGTTTGACGGGCAGTTGCAGTACACTAACCGGACTGCGGTAAAACCAATCCAATTTCAAATAATGAAGCAACAATAACTGGATGATATTACTTGCTTCCGGTGAAAAGAGCAGTTCCGGATGGGTACTGGTTTTGTAATCGACCAGGGCCTGATAGACATCCTTATGAAAGGAAGCAAGAACAATGCGTTCAAAAGTGTGATAGGTACTGTCTAATTGATCCATCAGAAAAATCACTTCTCTTAGCGCTTTT